>NZ_VIGB01000001.1 GCF_006636205.1 Kitasatospora acidiphila
TAGTCGGCGGTAGTTGAAGACGCACTCCGTCAGGTTGGCAGTCACTACGTTCAATCGTGGCCGATCGGCTCGGATGTGCCTGGCGTGGAGCCGATTCATGGTGATCGAACCGATGGAGACATCTGGCGCGTCTGGCAAGCCATGGGCCGTGGACGCGGTCATCGACACCTCGGCCGGCGAACTGCCACCACGGCAGTTCTGCGGCGCACGAGCCTTGGAACCCGTGACTTGCCAGTACGTCTACATCTCCACAGCCTCGGTCTACGCGGATGGCCCGACGAGCCGCTTCGCTCGGTGATGCGGTGCTTGACGGCCCACCGGAGCGGACGAGGACTACGGGCGCAACCCGGCCGGTTGCTAGGACCCAACCTTCACTACGGCGGCAAAAGGCCGCGCCGAGCGCAGTGTCACCGTCTTCGGCCCGGAGCGGTCCTGATTCTGCGTCCCGGTGTGATTCTTGGACCGGGGAGTACGTCGGCCGGCTGCCTTGGTGGTTGCGTCGGGCCGTACGCGGTGACGGATCCTGGCACCCGGAGATCCGCGAAAGGCCATCCAACCAGTCGACGTTCGTGACGTAGCACGGTTCGCGCTTGGCGTCGCCAGCGAACCGGCGGTGGGGTGCACAACGTCACGGCACCGATCGGCCGCGAGACGATGTCAGACCTTCTGCAACTCTGCCTCACACCACAGGAAGTATGGGCAGCTTGAGTGGGTCCCCGATGCTGTGCTGCTGGAGAGCGGCGTGACCCAATGGACCGAAACTCCCGCTGTGGCGCACGCACGAAGGGTTGGCTCATCGACGCATCGACGGCCTATGAGGTCGGGCTGACATGTCGACCGCTGGCGCAGACCGTCGCCGACACTTGGGCGTGCTGCAGTCCGGAGGTCTTCCGTTCCGCACCCAAGGGCCGCAGCGCACGGCATTGCCCCTGAGAAGGAGGCGCGATCTCGCAACGGCAGCCCGGAAATGAGTTGGTGCGCGCGTCGAGCTTGGCTGGACGCGCGCACCGGCCCGATTGGGCGTCAGTTCCCGAGCGCGAGACGAGTTGCACCAGTGCCGAGTTGCCTCGGTGCTGATCCCTGACTACTCCTCGAGGTCCTCGCCAAGCGAATCGCCACCGCCGACGTGCGGATGGTCTTCCGTAAGCAAGCCGCGAACACGGCGGATCCGCTCCACCAGGCCGCGATCCGCCGGTCAGGTGGTAGCGCCGCAATGGGCTTCAGCATCTCGACCGCGCCGTCCAGATCGCCCGTGAGAGCAGGGCCGCGGCGCAGTCCGCGCGGGCCTCGGCTTCGATCCGGGTGTCCGCTTGGACGCTGGTAGCGCGGACTGCAGAGTCAGGACCCTGGTGGTGTGTTCCTGAGCTCCAGCGCCGTCGCTCAGCAGAAGGAACGTCGTGCCGTACGAACGGGCCAGGCGAGCAGCATCGTGATGAACTCGCCGCCGATGCCGTCATGGAGGTCGTCGACGCCCTCCCAGTCATCGTTCAGAAGGCCTGGACAGCTCGTTGCGCCCGAGCGGCGTCGCCGAGGTGGCCATAGGCACGAGCCTCGATTGAGCCGAGCCGCGCACGGCAGCAGCTCCGATGCCCGGGTGCAGCTTGGCCTGCCGGACAAGTTGGACAGCCTCCGCGGACGACCGTCCCAGTAGGCAAGAACAGCCAGCGTTCCACCGGCAAAGGCTTGCAGCGGGCCGAACCGTGCTGCTTCTCCGTAATTGCTGCCGAGCGGCCAGCCTGGTTGCGGAACCCAGTGACCCGAGATCGAACGCTGACATGGCGAGCAGCGCAGCAGCCTGGCCGCGATGATAGTAGGTCCTGCGTTGCGCCGGAATCTGGGTGCGGTCCAGCAGATCCGCCACGTTCGCGCGCAGCATCTTGCCTTCGCGGAAGACGTCGAATGGTGCCTTCGATCATAGGTACGGCGAGATGAACGAGTCGTCACGGAGCTGCTCTAGCGACATTCGGGAAGGGACTGGGAGCCAGGGCGAACGCGTGGTCGGATGCGTCACGTGCGGTCATCGCATGTCGCTTTCGAGGTTGTACTGGGCTGCTCGTTGGAGGCGAGGCTGGGCGCCGGTGCTAACAGCGAGGCCGCTGTCCTATGGAACATGTGCTCCAGCACCTGGGCAGACCTGCCGGCTGTCCGGCCCACCCGACCTGCCGTCCAACGTCGGAACGTCGTTCGGAGACGGTCAGGTTGTTGAAGTGCCGGTCGCCGAGGCGCTTCGCCAAATCGGTGGCGGCTGCGGCAAACGCTCGCTCGAAGTCCTTGTAGCTCCAGTGGCGTTGCTCGGCAACCAGAACCAGAGCAGGGTCTTCGTGTTCGTCACGCGTAACCCCTTCCGGTCGTCCTCGGCACTCGAGGCAGCCCTGTGCAAAGTCGTACGAGCCGATATCCACTGATACAGCCTCAGGTCGCTATGCGCAGCGGTTATCGCTCAATGACACGTCGGTGATACCAATGGCTTCGATCGCGCTCAGTTGATCGCGGGGCGAGGTGGTGGCGATACGGCACCTTGACGGACAGTGAGTCCCCGGTCAGGTTCGAGTGTTGCGTCCCAGGACGTCCTTGCACCGTCCGGCTATGCGGTACCACCGTCCGTGCTTCAACGGCCACTATCAGCCAAACGAGCAGGCGAGCTAACCTCCCCGTCGAGCACACGATCGCACTGGTCCACCGTGTGACCTACGGCGCGTCGGCACGCGCACCGCCACCCGTTGACCGCCTGCTCGCCGTGACATCCCCTGCGCGGCGAGCAGGCACCAGCAGCTCCACCCGTTTCGTCCGGACCAGCAGATGAGCGCCGAGGAACCCATGACCGTGCTGAAACAGAGCGACGTAGTCGCTGAGCGACGGTCTCGGTGGCTTCCACCGAACCTGACGGGCGTCCGATCCACTGAGGGTTGGCAGTCGATCGGCCGAGCCGGGGGGAACGGCAAGCCGTCGCGGGCGCGTCTGGACGACCTGCTCCTTGGCGGGAAGGACCATCAGGTGATCGACCGGACGGTGGCGGCTGAGCTGAAGAAGGTGCCCCTGCGATTCGCGATCGGTTCGGGCCCGCGGGATTTCATCGAGCGTGCTGTGCAGTTCTGGCCAGGGCCACCAGGTGCGTGATTGCTGGTGCTCGTGCCGGCTTGCCTACAGGTCCTGCCTTCACGGTCTGCCCAGGCGTTCCAGCCCAGTGTCCAGCCGTGTACGTGGACGACGACCCGATGGTGCTGACCCACCTGCGGGCCGGCTCAGCTGTCTCCGCCCGGCGGATTGCGTGGTACCTGGTCACCTGGACAGCCGAAGAGTTGTTGGCTGCTTCGCCGGTGCAGGCGTTGCTGGAGCCGGGGCGGCCGGTGGCTCTGGTCGTGGAGTCGGCGCTCGAATTCATGCCTGACGAGCAGGACCCGCACGGCTGCCTGGCGGCCGTGCTCGAGGTACTGCCTGCCGGCTCCTGGTGGTGCTGGCGCACGCGACTGCGGACTTCACCCCGAAGGCGTGGGAGAAGGTCGCAGCGGTCTTCGCCCGGCACCGGTTGCCGATCCATCCACGGTCGGTGGAGGAGTGGCCGGGTTCTTGGAGGGGCTGATGCTGTCGGCGCCGGGCTGACCACCGTGAACCGGTGGCCTCGCCTGGTGGATCAGCTCACTCCGGCTGAGGTGTCCCGGTACGGGGCGTGGGTCGAACTCTGGGGGCTCGGTGATGGCTTCGTGACACCGGCGGTGGCCGGGACGATCGTCTGCTCTCTGGTCGCGCTGCTGGTGGCAGTCGTGTCCCAGCGCTCCGCCGCGACGGCCCGGCGTCGGGCCGCCGCGGCGGAACGGCAGCTGGCCATAGTCAGGAAGCAGGACAGCGACCTCCTAGCCGAGGTGGCGGTGCAGTTGGCGGTGCTGTCCGATGAGCCGAACTCCCTGGCCTACGTGTCGGGGAGGTCGTGTCGAGTATGCGGGCAGAGCGCCGGCAAGTGGACGAGGCGATCAGCCGGCTGGTGAGCTGGTGTGCTCCGCGACTCGAGGGCCGGCTTCGCGTGGTGCCCTCGCTGCACCGGGGCGCGAACGGACGGCAGGTCGGTTGGCGGTCGGCGCGGTGAAGGGGGCGGCGATGAGCGGCAGCTCACCGTCGGACCGGGTGGTCTTTCACCCGGCTGCCTGGACGACGCGTTGAGGGCGGTGGTGGAGGAGGTAGGGGCGGGCCGGTGGATGGCGATGCGTGACCTGCTGGCTGCCTCGCGCTCCTTGCCCGGAGTACGGACCGCCCGCTCCCAGGTGCTCGGGGCTGTGGCCGCCGGGTCGACGGTGGGAGGAGTGGCGCCGTGAGGAGCCCAACAGTGCGGATGCGGCGCCATGAGCGCTCGAGTGGCGGTCGAGCGGGCGCTGCGAGCCGGCCGGGAGCACCCTGGTTGGGCGGGGTGCTGGCGGCCGGCCCGTGAGGCCTGCTGGTCGGCAGTGAACACTGCACCGGCCGACCCGGTCCCATGGGTGTGCCTGCTCGCACTTGCCCAGCTGGACACGACCGAAGCGGTGCCCGACCACCGGGTGGCGGCGCCGTGGGGCGGGAGTTTCCTGCCGACCGGTCCGTGGGGTCTCCTGCACGAGGCGATGCTGCGGACCCGGTGGGACGCGAGGCCCATGTGAGGATGCTGCAGTTCTGGCTGTCGCGGCCCACCGGCCAGTTCTCGCGGTGTGGAACTTCGTCTTCTTCATGGAGGGCCTGGCACCGGCCGGGTCGCCACGCCTGGTGCTGCCACTGCTGGCGCACGCGGAGACCTACTGGGCGCTGCGCAAGAGCGGCCGGGCGCGAGACGCGGACCACCGGCAATGGCAGGTCTCGGAGTCGGTGGGCCGGCGCACGGAGCGGCCTGGAGCGAGTGGTTCCGGCAGCCGTTTCAGGAGCCGCCCACCGCGGTGGACCTGAACCTGTTGGCCCACGCGCTGTGGGCCGGGCGTCGCCGCGCCGATGCGGCGCAGGTGTTCGAGGTGATCGGGCCGCACGCCAGCCGCATCCCGTGGGCCTACGTGGCTGACCGACCCGGCGGCCCGGAGCAGGCATTCCTCGAAGCGCGCGATCAGTGCCTGTACCTGAGGCACTGAAGAACCACCGTGCTCACGGCCGACTGCCCAAGCTTCGGCTTGATGTTTTCAACTTTCCTATTTCATTGCTGATTTGGAGGTTGCACAATGGCGCGCTCGCACCGAGCGGTGTCCGGATCCGCGGATGAAGCGTTACTGCGCCAGCTGGGCTATCAGCCCCAACTGGTCCGCAGAATGAGCAGTTTCGGGAACTTCGCGATCTCGTTCTCGGTCATCTCGATTCTGTCCGGATGCATGACCCTGTACGGGTACGGCTTGGGGCGGGTGGCCCGGCGGTGATGCTGTGGGGCTGGGTCGGTGTCGGGGCGCTGGTGCTGCTGGTCGGCTCCGCCCTGGCAGAAGTCACCTCGGCCTACCCGACGTCCGGGGCGCTGTACTTCATGGCGGACCGCTTGGGCGGGAGGGCCTGGGCTGGTACACAGGCTGGCTCAACCTGCTCGGCCTGTTGGGCGGATCGCTGGCATCGACTACGGGGCCGCGTCGTTCATCGGGGCGCTGGCGCACCTGCAGTTCGGGTTCAACCCGACGCCCAGTTCGCTGATGGGGATCTACACGGGATCCTGCTGCTGCACGCGGTCCTGAACTTGGCCGGGTGCGGCTGGTCAGCATGCTGAACAGCGTCTCCGTGTGGTGGCACATCGCAGGTGTGGTGCTGATCGTCGGCGTCCTGCTGCTGGTGCCCAGCCATCATCAGTCCGCTGCCTGGGTGTTCGGCCACTACAACAACGCGACCGGGTGGCACAGCCCGGTGTACGTCGCAGCGATCGGCTTGCTCCTCGCCCAGTACACGTTCAGTGGGTACGACGCCTCCGCGCACCTGTCGGAGGAGACGGTCTCGGCGGCGGTGTCGGCCCCGCGGGGATCGTCCGGTCAATCTGGGTCTCCTGGGCAGCGGGTTTGGTGCTGTTGTTCGGCCTGACCTTCGCGATCAAGGACTACGCCGCCACCGTCGGCACAGCCACCGGCGTGCCGCCGGCGCAGATCTTCCTCGATGCCCTGGGCACGCGCGGGGCCGAGGGCCTGTTGATCGTGGTCATCGTGGCTCAGCTATTCTGCGGGAACGCCGAGACCGCCGCGGCAAGCCGGATGGTGTTCGCGTTCTCCCGGGACGGTGCGCTGCCGGGCAGCACCTGGTGGCGACGCACCTCGACCCGCACTGGCACGCCCGTGGCGGCAGTATGGCTTTCCGTTTCGGTGGCCTGGCTGCTGGCGCTGCCCTCCCTGTGGTCGATGACCGCCTACGGTGCCGTCACCGCCATCAATGTCATCGGCATGACCCCGGCGTACGCCATCCCCATCTACTTGCGCCTGCGCGCCAAGTCCCGCTTCGTTCCGGGACCGTGGCACCTTGGCCGGTGGAGCCGTCCGATCGGGATTGCCGCGGTGGTGTGGGTGGTGATCGTCACCGTGCTGGTGTGCCTGCCGCAGAGCAGCCCGATCACCGCCAACTCGTTCAACTACGCACCCGTCGCCCTGGCCGTCGTGCTACTGCTGGCCACCGTGTGGCGGTGGATCGCCGGCCGCTCATACACCCCGCCCAACGCCCCGAGCGCCCGCATGACCGAACTGGCCGGCGAGGTCGTCTGATGCCCACCACACCGACCACCACCCAACAGCTCTCGGGTCGGTTGACGCGAGACCAGCTGCGCCAGGCCGCGCTGACCGGCGAGCTCCGCAGCGTCCTGCTTGCCGTGGTCGACACGCAGGGCCGGTTGAAGGGGAAGGCATACGATGCCGAGTACTTCGTGCGGCACTTCGTCGACGGCCAATCCGAGGCGGAGATGTGCGGCTACGTGCTGGCCACCGACATCGAGATGACCCCCTTGGACGGGCTGGACCTGGCCGGCTGGGAGTCGGGCTTCGGAGACGTTCGGTGGCTCCCCATCTCGCGTCGGCACGGACGGTGCCGTGGCTGCCCCACACCGCTCTGGTGTTTGCCGACGCCGTCACCCCGGATGGGAACACCGCGCTGCCGGTAGCCCCGTCGACGATGCTTGCTCGCCAGCTCGATCTGCTTGCCGACGCCGGGTTGAGCGTGAAGGTCGGCTTGGAGACCGAGTTCCTCGTCTACCAGGGCACGCTCGCCCAGGCCACCGCTATAGGGTTTCGCGGCCTGACCCCGGTTACCTGCGACAACCGCGACTACTCCCTCGACCAGCCAGCCCACCTGGTGCGCTACACCCAGCGCCTGGCCACCCTGCTGCGCCGGGCCGGCTCGCCCATCGAGGCGGTCAAGACGGAGGGCGCCCCGGGGCAGGTGGAGATCACGCTTCCGTACGGGGATCCGGTGGAGGCTGTTCGCGGGCAGGTGCTGCTCAAGGCGGCAGCCCGAGCGGCTGCCGACCGGATGCGCCTGGTGCCGACCTTCATGGCGGCTCCGACGACCGGGGTCGGCTCGGGCCTGCACCTGCACCTGTCGCTATGGGACGACGGCGCCTCCCGGATGGCCACCGGCGACCAGCCTGAGGAGCTGTCCGAGTGGGACGGGGCGCTGTGGCCGGCCTGCTGGCGGCTCTGCCGGTGCTGGCCCCGCTGTGGGCTCCGAACGTCAACTCCTACAAGCGGTTCCGGCCGCGCAGCTTCGCGCCGACGCGCTACTGCTGGGGCCGGGACAACCGGTCCTGCGCGGTGCGTGTCGTTGGCCACGGCCCCAGCCTGCACTTGGAAGTTCGCCTGCCCGGCGCGGACAGCAACGCCTACCTGGCGCTTGCCGCCGCGGTGGCCGCGATGCGCCACGGCATCGCGGCCGGCCTCAAACCCCCGGCGCCCGTCACCGGCAACGGCTACCGCACCACCGCCGGGCCGCAGCTGCCCGGCAACCTGGGCAAGGCCGTGGAGTTGTTCGCCTCGAGCACGCTGGCCAGCACGCTGCTGGGCGAAGACGTCGTTCATCACTACGACACCCTGGCCCGCGCCGAACTGGCCGCCCACGAGACGCGAGTGACCGACCTCGAGCTCGTGCGCGGCTTCGCCCAGACCTGACCCTGTCCCCTTGTGCCGGGGCCCCGAGGCGTGGGCAGTCCGCCTCGGGGCCCCACCCACCGTCCTGGAGAACTTCTAGAACCGTGTCCTCCACACTCGCTCTTCCCGCGCCGAGCTGCGGGGCCGAACCTCCGTCCTACCTGACGATCCTGCTGGCCGGCACCGAGCACGACACCACAGCATCCCTTACCGCCGTCAGCGACGAGGCACTAGAGATCGTCGAGGAGTATGCCGATATCGCTTCCGACCCCGGCTTCGCCACCAAGACGATCTGTGCCTGGAAGGGCCGGATCACGATCGGCGATGTGGTGGTGCTCTTGTTCGCCCTACCCACCCCGGCGGCGGCTTGGCGGCGCTGGACGGACCTGCTCGACGGTGCCACCGCCGCACTGCTGGTGACCGATCACTGGCCCGTGATGGGCACCGACCCGAGCGCCCTGGACGTCTTCGAGCAGCGCGGAATCCCCCACTTGATCGCCATCACCAACCCACCGAGCCACAACTGCGAGCAGTCAACGGAGCCTGAGCTCCTGCGCGTCACCGGGGCCTGCCCGCCCCTGACACGCGTCGCCGCACGTCCGCACGGTGTCGGCCATCGAGTATTCCTCGTCGCCGCGGCACTCGAAGCGATCAACCAGGACTGGCCCCCGCCCATCGCCACCATTCCGCAGGAGAAGCCCCGCATGAACTCCACGCCCAACGCCCAACCACTGCTGACCGTCCCGCACCTGGTCGGTATCGACGCCGAGGGCTCCGGACTGCCGGGCCTGGCCGAGCTGCTGCTGGCCCGCGGTGCCCGCGTCAGCGGCTCCACCAACGCCACCACGGACACCCCTGCCATCAACGCGCTGCGCGGCCTGGGTGCGGTCATCCACCCGCACAGCTCCGCCCCAGTGCGGGCCGACATGGCCTGCCTGATCTGGCCCGGCCCAACTACCAAAGCCGCGCGGGCCGAGCTAGACCGGGCCAGGGCCCTCGGCATCCCCGCCCTGACCGTCGCCGAGGCGCTCGGTGAACTGATCGGGTGCGCCACCACCGTCATGGTCGCCGGCAGCCACAGCACCGCCACCGTCTCAGGGATGCTCACCAGCGCACTCGGCCACCGCAACCCCGCCTGGATGTTGCGCCGCCCGGTGACCGGTCAACGGCTCGGTCACCACAGCGGAGGGGACTTGTTGATCGCTGACCTCGCCCAGGACTACGACCTGGCCGTCAGGACCGAGGTCAGCGTGATCACCGCTGCCAGCGCTACTCGACTCGACCGACTCGACGATGAGCTTGAGGAGCTCGAAGGCATCGCGCGGCGCAGCGAGGCGGTGGTGCTGCCGACCTGGGAGGCGGGTGTGGGCAAGCTGGCCGCCCGGCTGGCCGCGCAGCCCGGGCCGCGGGTAGTGACAGTCGGGCAGGCCGGCGGTGCCGACGTGCGGATCCTGGACAGCTGGCGGAACCGGAGCGGCACGCGGCTGCGGCTGAGAGGCCTGGACGGTACGGAGTACGAGCTGACGGTACCGGTGATGGGCCGGCAGGCGGCGCGGGATGCGGCGATGGTGGTCGCCGCCGGGCAGCTGCTCGGCGTCGCTGTCGCAGATCTCGCCGAAGGGGTTGCTGACTTCAGCGGCATTGCCCGTTCCCTGACGGTTGCCGGCAAACCCAATGGCATCACGGTCTTGGACTCCGTCGCTGTTCATCCCGTGGAGTTGGCGCATGACCTTGCCGTCGCCCGCGAGCTGACCGACCACCGTGGGCGAGTGATCGCCTTGTTCGAGCCAAGCGGCTGGCCCGCCACTGTCGCCAACGGCCGTGAACTTGGCCGCCAGTTGGCCGCCGCTGATCACGCCTTCCTGCTGCCCGTGTACGACCCGTCGGGCGCTGCCCATCCGGGATTCCCCTCCGGCGTGGAAGCCATCGCCCGCGCGGCAGCTCATCAGGGCATCGCCGACCACCTCCACGTTATGCCTAGCGTGCAGGCCGTGCTCAGCCACGAACTGGAACGGCAGATCGCCGACCTAGCACGCCCAGGTGACGTGATCGCCGTCGTCGGAAGCGGCTACGCCACCCAGCTCGCCGAACGCCTTCTCGCCGCGCTGGCCACCCCCGTCCCCGCCAACCGCTAACCCCGCCACCAACGCCCAAGGACCCCAGGTGACCATCGCACCCGATTCGCATCGGCCCGTGCCCGTGCTGACCACAGAGCAGGCCACCCTGCTTAAGCTGCGGGCCGCCGGCCGCTCCCGTGCCCGAATCGCCCGCGCTCTCTACACCTCTGAGAGCCAGATCACCGACCTCCTGAACCAGCTTCAGGCTGCCCTGGGCGCCGAGTCCCGTGCCCAGTTGATCGGGCTGGGACTGATCCACCGCATCGTCTCTCCGCAGGACGTCATCGTCCGCCACGTCTCGGTCCCGATCCCCCTGACCCCGCGCCAGCGCCAGGTCCTGACGATCTTCGCCACTGGCGGCAACGACCAGGACGCCGCCACTGCGCTGGGGATCACCACGAGCACGGTGCGGGAGTACGCGAGCAAGCTGCTGAGCAACCTCGGTGCCCGGGACCGCGCCCACGCAGTCGGCCTGGGCTTGGTTTATGAGGTTCTGCTCCTCAGCGATCTCAATCCAGCTCTTCCGGCCGTCACGCTGACTGACCACCTCGCCCAATTCGCCGCCAATACGTGACTGCTGACAGCCACACGCTGTTGCCGCAGCGGAAAAGCAATCGGCCGAAACGGCCGAGCTGTCGACCCGTCCCACCTACTGGAGGTCTACACCATGGCCGTGATCGTCATCGGCAGTTTGAATCTCGAGCATGACGGCTTCACGCCGCATCCACGTGGTGGCGGACACTTCGACAAGTGGTATGCCGCACACGAATTCCTGTCTGGACTCCCACTCGATGCCCTGTTCCGGCAGGAAATGACGCACACCCATGAGCAGGGCGGCCGCCTGCTGCACGAGGCCGAACGCATGCTCTCCATGCGGGGATTCCTTGCCTCCGCTACACCGGAGTCTCCCAACCCGACGGGGCTGTTCGTCCGAGAGGACACGTTCTCGGTGACCGGCGTGTGGCCGCAGAGCACAGACTGGTGGCACGCCCCCTGTGCGATCTCAGTTCGCTACGGCGGGGTGGATGTTCCGCTGCAACTGGCCTCCGTGCACCTGAGCTCCCGCTCACCGGAACGCCGCCAGATCGAGGCCCGCAACATGACCACCTGGCAGCGCCGCAAGCTCGCGGTGCTGACCGCCGGAGACTTCAACTCCTACAGCGCCTCCGGCCACGAGCAGGGCCCCTTCCCGGACTGGCCGAATCTGGAGGACCGCGGGCATCAGGAGCGCCGCACCCGCGATGGCGCGCACACTGACACCGAGCCGGACCGGATCCTGACCGCAATCGGTCTGGCCGATCCGGCCGTGCACGCCGCCCTCCAACTCGGCCAGGCAGACGCCCTCACGCCGACGGCCAGCATGCGCCCAGCCGTCAACCGCAGACAGGGGCCACCGCAGCGCATCGACCGCCAATACGTCTCGCGGGCGCTGCTCCCGGCTCTGAAGGAGTTCAAGGTGGTGCCGCTGCCGGAGTGGTCCGACCACGCCATGACCGTGTCGGTCTGGGACGCGGAACTGTTCATGGCCGGCCTGCATCGCCATCCCGACTACGACTACCGCACCCACGACGCTTGTCCCGCTCCTGTGCCTGCGACCTGACCACGCGCCAGCCGGCGGCACCGTCCCCTCGTGACCAGGTTGCCCAGCGTCGAACCGACGTTCGCACGATCGGGTGACGCTCTACGCGTTCTGCCTCCACGCGGGTGCCCGGTTGCCAGGATCCTGGTGGACCCCGCGCCGTGGCTCAGGCTGCCACCGTGGTGATCCCGCTCATGTTCACCTCTGGAAAGGGGGCGTCCGCCATGGCTCATCCGACGGGCATCGGCGTGCACCTGGTCCTCATCCGCGAAGACCGGATCCTGCTGGGCAGGCGCCGCAACACCGGCTACGCGGACGGATGGTGGCACCTGCCGGCCGGGCACCTGGAGGCCGGTGAGTCGGTCGCCGCCGGAATGGTCCGCGAGGCCGAGGAAGAGCTGGGGCTGCTCATCGCCGAGGACGAGCTGCGGCTGGTGCACGTACTGCACGACCGCGACCCTGACGACGGGGTGGTACGGCTGCAACTGTTCTTCGCCACCGACACCTACCGGGGTGAACCGGCCAACTGCGAGTCCCACAAGTGCTCCGAGCTCAGGTGGTGGCCACTCACCGGGCTACCGGAACCGACCGTGCCCTACCTCCGTGTCGCGCTGGCCGGCATCGCCGCCGGCCGCCAACTGACCGTGCAGGGCTTCGGCTGAACCCACAGGCCTGGGGGGTCTCGCCGGTTGGTCCAGGGTGCCTGCCGGCTGTTCGTGATCGTGACCTGAACATGGGAGGCACCGCTTGAGTACGGCTACCGAGCAGCTCACCGACACCGCGGACGAAGAGCTCCAGTGGCTTGCCGATGGCCGCCGGATCGAGGCCATCGAGGCGATCAGCGTCAGCGCGATGGCCCGGCGGCTTCCCCAACTGGTCGTCAGAGCCTTCAGGTTGGGCTGGCAGATCGACCGGGTGTCGGTTGCCGTCCTCCTCGGCTGCCAGATCCTGTCCGCCGTCCTCGGCGCCGCCGGCCTGTTCGCGACCACCGGAACGATCGCGGCGGTCTTCGGCCCCGGCAAGGTGGGTGACAAGCTCACCCACGCCGCGCCGTCGATCGCGGTGATCGCCGCCGCGGCCGCCCTGCGTTCGCTACTGGGCATCGCCATCCACGCCATCACCGTCCACCTGTCGCCCCGGATCTCCCGGGAGGCGTCGGCCGCGGTGCTGCGCGCCACAGTGGCGACCGAGCTGACCGCCTACGACCGCGCCGGGTACGCCGACGAGTTGGAGGCCGCGGACCGGGGCGCGGAGGTCGCCGTCGACATCATCGGCGAGGCGCAGAACCTGTTGTCCTCGGTGGGCTCGCTGGTCGGGGCGGCCGGTGTGCTGACCGTGCTCCATCCGTTGCTGCTGCCGCTGCTGGTGGCCGCCGCGCTCCCGCAGGGTTTCGCCTCGGTGTACGCCGCCCGGGTGCAGTTCCTCGCCAACCGCCTGGCCTCGGGCGACCGGCGGATCCTGCTCAACCTGCGCTGGTACATCCACCAGAAGAACAATGCCGACCAGGTGCGCTCCGACACCATGGGCCGGTTCCTGCTCGACAAGTACGACCTGATCGGGCGCCGCCTGGACGGCGTCACCCGGCGTGCGGCGCTGCAGGGTGCGCGCGTGTCGGTGATCGGCGCGGCCGTGTCCGGCCTGGGCACGGCGGTGGTCTGGCTCGTCATGCTGTACCTGGTCAGCACCGGGAGGATGAGCCTGCCGCACGGCGGTGCCGCGGTCATCGCCCTCGGCGCGGTCGGCTCCGCCCTGCGGGGCATCGTCGGCTACGGCGCCGACCTGTTCCGCACCGGCATGTACCTGGACGACTGGACGTCGTTCCTCGACAAGGCTGGCGGCTTCGCGCTCCAACGCGGCCCGGCGATTGCCCAGCGGCCGGAGCGGATCGAGCTGAAGGACGTCAGCTACAGCTATCCGTCCTCGGACCGGGCCGCCTTGAACGGGGTGAGCCTGCACGTGGAGACCGGCGAGATCCTGGCACTCGTCGGTGAGAACGGATCCGGCAAGACCACCGTTGCCAAGACCATCGCCGGCCTCTACCTGCCCGACAGCGGAGCGGTGCTGTGGGACGACCAGGACACCCGCGACCTGGACCCGCACGCGCTGTGGCGCCAAGTCGCCGTCGTACCGCAGAGCTACGCGCGCTGGCCGCTGACCGCCCGGGAGAACATCACCCTCGGCCACGCCGCACCAGGCGGTGACGAAGCGGCACTGCGGGCAGCCGCCGCCTCCGGTGCGGACGAGGTCATCGCCAAGCTGCGGCGGGGACTGGGCACCTTGCTCGCCGTCGAGTGGATGGGCGGCGAGGAGCTCAGCGGCGGACAGTGGCAACGGATCGCGATCGCGCGGGCGTTCTACCGCGAGGGCGGCCTGCTGGTCCTCGACGAGCCGACGGCCGCGCTCGATCCGCGCGCCGAGCACAAGATCTTCGCCAACCTGCGCGAGGTAGCACGCGACCGCGCAGTCGTCCTGGTCACCCACCGGCTCACCAACGTCGCCATCGCCGACCGGATCGTCGTCCTCGAAGACGGCCCGGTCATCCAACAGGGCACGTTCGACCAGCTCGTGGCGCAAGAGGGCTCCAGGTTCCGCGAGTTGTGGGACCTGCAGAACGACCGCACCGGAATCCCCGCTCAGCGGGACGTGACGGCCCGACAGGAACAGGAGCAGGCCCAGTGATCGACTTCGATGTACTGACCGCGTTGGCGGCGCGCGAGGGGATCGAGCGGATCGGCGTCGGCGTGATCGTGCGCGACCACTCCGGGCGGGTCCTGCTGATCTGCCGGGCCGCCCACGACGTCCTGCCTGGCCTGTGGGAGTACCCGGGGGGCGGTCGCGAGGGCGACGAGGCGGTGGAGGCAGGCGCGGCACGCGAGTTGGCCGAGGAGACCGGCCTTACCGGCCTGCCGCTGGAATACGCGCGCAGCCTGGACTACACCAACCAGAACGGTCGGCGGGTGCGGCAGTTCGTGTTCACCACCGCGGTGGCAGATGGCACCGCGGTGACCCTGTCGGAAGAGCACGACGCCCACCAGTGGGCCGAACCCGACGAGTTGCCGCACACCAGCGACGGGCAGCGCGAGGTCATCCAGTGGCTGACCCGTCGCCTCTCACTCCCCAACTGGCGGCCCGTCGGCGGCTACCTCTCCACCATCGCGCGCCCCACCACCTACGGCTGTCTCCTCGTCACCGACCGGCAGGGCCGCGTCATCGGGATGCGCTCGACCGTCGACCCGGCCGCCTGGGACTTCCCCGGTGGCAACGTCGAGCACGGCGAAACGCCGTTCGACGCCGCGCTGCGCGAGGCCCAAGAAGAGCTGGGCCTCGACCTTGCTGCGGAGAACCCGCAGGTGCTCCGGCGCCGCCTGGTCGCCGTGATCCATGCGCAGGCCGACACCTACTTCCCGGTGCCGACGTGCGGCTACGTGTTCGACGGCGGCACGCTGACTGCAGAACAGCAGGCCCGGATCCGGCTCGATCCGGCCGAGCACACCGAGTTCCGGTTCGAGACGACCCACGACTGGCGCTCCCGCATGACCCCTGCCCACTACCAGTGGCTCCGGCAGGTGTTGCGCGCCCACCGGTCCGGACGCCCGCTCTACCTGGAACGCCCTGCCCGGGCCGACGACGACTTCGAGGGCGTCCTGGTCTTCGTCACCGACCCTGCGGGCCGACTGCTGATGCACCTGCGCGACGACCTGCCCGGCATGGCCTGGCCCGGCTACTGGACTCCGATCGGCGGCTGGCGCGAGGGCGACGAGAGCGCCGAGGAGAGCGCGGTGCGCGAGGTCCGCGAGGAGGCCGGGATCGAGATCACCGGGCTTCGGGCCCTCCCCGACCCGCACCACGACCTCGGCCTCCCCCTCACCCGCGTCCTCCACGCCGTCTGGCACGGCCCCGAGACGGAGCTGCGGCTCGGCGACGAGGGCCGCGCGGTGCGCATGGTCCCCCTTACGGAGCTGCCCGGTCTCAAGGTCCCGCCATACATGGCGCACTACCTGCCGCAACTCGCAGCCGCCCACCAGTCCGAAGGAGTGAACCAGTGACCCAGCCCACCATCGCCCGCCAACCAGTCGCGCCCCTGCCCTGGCAGCAGCACGGCCGCACCACCCTGCTCGACACCGGCTCGTACCTGATCCAGCGCGACACCGTCACCCAACCCGACGGCACGCACAGTGCCTTCGAGTTCCACCAGGCCCGCGTCGACGCCGCTCTGACGGTCGCCCTGGACGACCAGGGCCGGATCGCGATGGTCCGCTACCACTCCTACGTCCACGGCGAGATCGTCACCCCGCCCGGTGGCGTCCTCGAACCGGGCGAGGAACCGCTGGACGCGGCCCGCCGCGAGCTCAAGGAGGAGTCCGGCATCACGGGCGCCGACTGGAGCAAGCTCGGCCAGGTCGCCCTGATGACCAAGTGCACGTGCGACCTGAAAGCCCCTCTGCGTGAGTGGGAAGGACCGGAGACGCCAACCCCCCGCTAGTGATTCCAGCGGGTCCTCACTGTCAAGCGCTTCGGCCGTAAGGCTGGGGTGTTGAGCTGACAGCAAAGTCCAAGGGACCTCGGTCCGCTCAGAGGTCCACAGGCGAGAGGAAGGACGAAAGGGTGAACGAAAGTGAACTGCCGTACCTAAAGATTCGAAAAGGTCATCCGTGCAGCGGACGCAAAAGGCGCGGATATGGGCAGCCGACCACACCTGGCAAGGTGGAGTCGACGCAGGACGGGACGTCGGGCAGTGCAGCACCGGCGGAGGATCACCCCGGCCCCGGATCAGAGGCAGCACCCGACCCGTCCGCAGTCTCACAAGAGGGGAACAGGGAAACCCCGTAGCGGTCCCCGAAGCCAGGGGTAGGCCGGAGGTAACGAAGGTGCAAGCCCGCGCGGGAAAAGGATGGTTCGAGAAGCAAGCCGATAGGGCGAAAGCCCAGGGGAACGGCCGGGATGGAAGGCGCTCCGAGCCTCCGGCCCAACCCGTCGGATATGCCCACGCGAACCAGGTAGGTCTTTGAAGAAACGATGGGGACCGCCCCAACGAGGGCACAAGTTAGACAAGGAGGGCGAGTTGAACGACAGTCAGTTGCCGGATAGCGACCCCTCCCGGAACGGAACCCCCGACTTCGCCGCCAACTGGCACAGCACGGACTGGGCCAAGGTGGAGAACGAGGTAAGACGGCTCCGCCACCGGATCTTCAAGGCTTCGCAGGCTGGAGACCTGGCGAAGGTCAGAAACCTCCAGAAGCTCATGCTGCGGTCGCACTCCAACACGCTGCAAAGTGTGCGGCGGGTGACGCAGCAGAGTAAAGGACGACGTACGGCCGGAGTGGACCACTTCAGGGCTCTGACACCGGAGGGACGGGGCAGGCTTGCCCATGCTCTCTCGGTCCCCGGAGCTCCAAAGGTCAAGCCGGTACGACGGGTGTACATCCCGAAGGCGAACGGCAAGACGAGGCCGCTCGGCATCCCGACCATCAGGGACCGGGTAGAGCAGGCCAGGGTGAAGAACGCCCTGGAGCCGGAGTGGGAGGCCAAGTTCGACGGCCGCTCCTATGGTTTCCGCCCCGGACGAAGCTGCCACGATGCTCTGCTGATGATCCACAATGTGGTGAACAAGAAGAGCAGGCAGTGGGTTCTGGATGCGGACCTGGAGGCCGCGTTCGACCGGATCGACCACAACCACTTGATGCGAGAAATCGGGCACTTCCCGGCCCGAGAGCGGATCAGGGACTGGTTGAGGGCCGGTGTGATGGAGAACGGTGCCTTCATCTCTACAGACGAAGGCACACCACAAGGTGGGGTGATTAGCCCACTGCTCCTGAATATCGCGCTGAACGGGATGGAGACGGCGGCGGGAGTCCGTATCAGGCGGACAAAGGAGGGGCTAAAGACCCATCTGAAATCGCCCGTTCTGGTGAGGTACGCCGACGACTTCGTGGTGCTATGCCACGACGAACTCGGAGCGCATGAAGCGCGGCTCAAGCTATGCAGCTGGCTGGAAGCTCGGGGTCTGCGGATCAACGAGCAGAAAACCAGCGTGGTAGAGGTAACCGAAGGATTTGATTTCCTCGGGGCCCGATGCCAGCTGTATGGCAACGGGACGACGCTCATCGTACCGTCCACGGACGCCGTTAAGAAGGCCAGGAAGAGGATCAAGGAAATCATCACATCCTGCGGGAGTGGCAGCGAGGAGTTTCTAATCTCCAAGCTAAGCCCATTCATCAGAGGATGGAGTGGCTACTACAGTCCAATGTCCTCATCGAGGACATTCAGCAATCTCGACAGATATGTCTTCGAGAGATTGTGGGAGTGGGCTCGTAGGAGGCACCGCAAGAAGGGGAGAAGGTGGGTGAAGGACCGGTACTGGGGCCGACACCACCCGACCAGGAACGACAGATGGGTATTTGGCAACAGCCATATGTATCTGGCGAAGTTCGCCTGGACCCCAATCCGCTACCACCGAGGAGTCCCGGCGCACGTGTCGAAGGACGACCCGGAACACGCGGAGTTCTGGGCCCGCAGATCCCGCAGACGCGGATTGCCAGTGACCGAGCGCAAGCGCATCACGTTGCTGGCAGTACGACAGAAGGGACTGTGCCCAGGCTGCGGTCTTGACCTCATGGAGGGAGCCGGCTTCGAGCCGGACAACCTCCGCGACTGGGTGGCGTGGTTCGACGGCGCCACACGGGCATTCAATGTCCACCACGTCGTGCAGCGGGTGAACGGTGGCTCCGATCACCTCAGCAACCTGGAACTCAGACACACCGAGTGCCACCAGCAGCTACATGCTGGTGGACACGACAAGTCCGGACCTGGGAGGTCCCAGTGACCCGCTTGAGCCGTGTGCCGCGACGAGTGGCACGCACGGTTCTGAGGGGGCCGGGGCCACAGCAATGTGGCCCCGGCTACCCGACCGCACGCCTGCACATGTTCATCGCCCGGAACCTGACGGTCGGCGAGCAGGAACTGACCGGCACCGAGACCGGCATGACCGTGGAGTGGTGGCCGCTCCAGGAGGCCGTCGCCGCCGCGATGGACGGCCGACTCCTGCTGTCCGGGGCTGCCGTGTCGGTCCTGATGGCCGCCAACACCATCCCCACTCCGGGGCACGCATGAGCACCGCGCCACCGGCCGACGCCCCCGCCCTGCTGCACGCCTGGTCGATCCCAGAGCGCGAGTACGCCCGCCAAGAAGCGCGCCGGGGCCGCCGGCACGCCTACACCCGGCTCGACCCGGTCCGCACCGCACTGGTCGTGATCGACATGGTGCCGTTCTTCGACGGGCCGTACGCGCGCGGGGTGATCCCGCAGATCCAGGACCTGGCGAGCGCCCTGCGGGAGGCCGGGGGCCTGGTGGCCTGGGTGCTGCCGGGACCTGGTGGGCCGCGAGCAGCCCGCGAGGAGTTCTACGGCCCCCGCGTCGCGGAGCTGTACCGGACCTCCGGCGGCAGCGGCCCGCTCGCCGGGCGCCTGTGGCCGCAGTTCACCGTGGACGAAGGCCGCGACCTGCTGGTGGAGAAGGCCGCGTCCAGCGCCTTCTTCCCCGGCTTCTGCCCGCTGCCCGACCTACTGGCCGAGCGCGGCATCGACACCGTGGTGGTGTGCGGGGTCGTCACCGACGTGTGCGTGGCCGGGTCGGCACGCGACGCCTCCACCCTGGGCCTGCGGGTGGTCGTCGTGGCCGACGGCACGGCCGCCGGCAGCGACGAGGTCCACAACGCCGCCCTGCGCACCCTCTACCGGTCCTTCGCCGACGTGCGCGCCACTGCGGAGGTCCTCGACCTGATCCGGGCGGGCTGATGAGCCCGAGACCCCGGCCCGCCACCACCACACCGCCAGCGGGTGCCGTCGAGCCTGGTGCCCCACGCACTGGCTTTCCCGCCGTACCTGAACCGAGCGACCCAAACGGACTTGGAGGCCACGAAGGTGCCCCTCTTTCCCGGCGCTGCCCGCGCCTACCGCGAGTTCCGGCCCAGCCTGCCCGAAGGCGCCGTCGCACTCCTGACCGACACCGTTCGCGGCATCCCCCGCCCGGTGCTGCTGGACCTGGGCACCGGCACCGGGCAGGTCCCCGCCGCCCTGCACCAGGCGTTCGCTCGGGTCGATGTCGTCGAACGCGACCCGGAGATGATCGCCGAGGCCGAGAAGGCACTGCAGCCGCTCATGCGCGACAAACCGCTGGGCGTACACGCCTGCCCAGCCGAGGAGTTCAGTGCTCCCTACCCCGGCTACCAAGCTCACCTGGTCACATGCTGCCGGGCATTCCACTGGATGCCCCAGGACCAGGTCCTCAGCGTGATCGACGAGATCACAGCCCCCGGTGCCGTAGTCGCGGTCATGGGCGACGGCAGCCTGTGGACCGCCCGCAACTCGTGGACCGATCCCCTGCGCGCGCTCATCCAGACCTACCTGGGCCCCGAGCGCCGCGCCGGCACCGAAGGCACCTACACCCAACCGCACCGCCGCTACGAGGAGGTCCTCGCCGACTCACCGTTCTCCCGCATCGAGGAACACGTCCTGCCAGTGGTGCGCCGGTGGACGCCGGACCAGGTGGTCGGCTACCTGGCCAGCACCTCCTTCGCGGCCGACCAGCTGTTCGGCGACCAGTTGGCCGCCTTCCAAGCCCAGGCCCTCGAACTGCTGGAACGCCACGCAGTGAACGGCGATCTCACCGAGAACGCCGAGTTCACCATCCTGCTCGCCAGCCGCCCGTGACCACTCACACCACCAACCGAACACAGGAGCAGCACGTGGCGTATGTCCTTGAGGATTGGGAGCAGCACTACGCTGATGGCCGGGGGTTGCGGCCGCTTGGCGATTGCGAGCGGGCGCTCCTTGCCGAGCACGTCCCCGCGCCGGAGGGCGGTGGGCGGGCGCTCGATGTCGGCTGTGGCACCGGGGAGTTGGCTGCGCACCTTGTGGGTCTCGGCTATGCGGTGGACGGCGTGGACTTCGCCGCCAGTGCGTTGGAGCGGGCCCGGGCTGAGCACGGTCGAATCGAAGGGGTGCGGTGGCTGCGGCTGGACATCGAGCGCGATGACCCGATGTATCTGGGCGAAGACGGCTATGACCTCATCACGTTGCGCTTGATGTACCCGTTTCTGGGCAACCGGACTCGGGTCCTGCATGCCCTCGGGGAGCGGCTGCGGCCCGGCGGCGCGCTCGTGGTGATCACACTCATGGTCGAGCAGATCCCGGCCACCAGGCGGGCCATCGCGCTCGACGAGGAGGAGATCGGCCTGCTCACCGCGGGGTGGGAGACGGCAGAGCGGTGGGCGGCGGACGACCTGGCGGTCCTCGTCCTGCGCGGCCCCTGTCACTCCGACACCAGGGCCGTCGAGAAGGACCCGCCCACCGGGCACGCCCTGACCGGAGCCGTGGTGGTCGTCACCGACGATGCCGGCCGGGTCCTGCTGGGCCGCTCCCGCCGGAACATGTGGGAACTGCCTGCCGGGAAGACCAGCGGCTCGGAGAGCTTCGAGGAAGCGGCGGTTCGGGAACTTGCCGAGGAGACCGGCCTGACCGCCGGCACCGCCGACGCCACCGTGGTGACCATGCTCAGCGACGACAGCCACGGCGTGCCCCGGCTGACCGCCGTCATCCGCGTCAGCGCCTGGACCGGGACTCTGGCGAATCCGGAGGCGCGGCTCTTCGACCGGTGGGAGTGGCACGACCTCCACGCCCTGGCCTGCCTCGGCGAGGTGTTCGCCCCGGCCGCGCAGGCCCTGAACGCGATCTGGCCCGGCGTCATCCCGGACCTGCCGGCCGTCCACGCCTACCCGACCGCCGCCACCCAGCCGCCCGTGCCCGGGGAACCCGCCAAGGCGGTCCGACTGCGCCGGCAGATGGCCGACGCCGTCATCGCGGCCGGCTGGGCGCCCTCCCCCGCAGTCCAGGACGCGCTGCGCACGGTGCCCCGCCACCGGTTCGCACCGGAGAAGGACCTCGCGACCGCCTACGACGACGACCTGGCCATCGTCACCCGCTGGGACGGGAGCGGGCGGGCGACCAGCTCGGTGTCCGCGGCGTGGCTGCAGGCCGACATGATCGAGAAGCTGCGACTGGAGCCCGGCGCGGCCGTCCTCGAGGTCGGTTCCGGTGGCTACAACGCGGAGTTGATCGCGCACGTCGTCGGCGAGGGTGGACAGGTGGTCACCATCGACATCGACCCGTACGTCGTCCACCGCACCCGGCGGTTCACCGCGGAGGCCGGCAGTGGTCGCGTCCTGGCCCTGCGGGGCGACGGAGCGCTCGGCGCACCCGCGCGGCATGTGCCCCGCGGCCGTGCGACGCGCCTCTCGACCGCCTGGTAGCGGACATCGTGCGGCACATCCGCTCGTTCCGACCCGAGATCGTGCTCACCCACGACGCCCACGACGCCCACGGCGGGCCGACCGGGCACCCGGACCACCAGCGGACCCACCGCGCGGTCGTGCTCGCCACGGGAGTCACCGGTCAAGTATCGCCGAACCCTGATCCGGAGATGCATAAAGGATTCATATAAAGCTGCTATGCTTCAGGCATGAGTCGCCGAGACGCCGCGCACAGCGCTTCCGATGCCATCGGGTCAGCCCTCTACGGTCTGGCCACCAGGGCCGTGAGACGCCTTCCCCGCGACATGAGCCTGACGTCCGCCGCCACCTTGGCCACCCTGGACAAGACCGGCCCGCGACGGATCACCGATCTGGCGGTGGCCGAGGGCGTCACCCAGCCCGCGATGACCGTCCTGGTCCGGGTGATGGAGGAATCCGGGCTGGTCGAGCGGAAGGGCGATCCGTCCGACAAGCGGGTCACGCTGGTGTGCCTGACCGAGGCCGGCGCGTCGTACGTCCGGACGCGACGCCAGGCGGGCGTCGACGCGTACGCGCGGTTGATCGACGAACTCACCGGTGACGAGGTCGAGGCCTTGGCAGCAGCCGTTCCGGCGCTGCTGCATCTGGCGGAGCTCGAAAGCCACGCCCGAGAGGGGTCGGACCGGTGACCGCGGCCCAGGCTCACGACCAGCCTATGAGCACTGCCCTGATACGTTCCGAGGCACGTCTGCTGGTCCCCGCCCTGATGTTCATCGCCCTGGTCGTGGCGGCGGTCGCCAGCCTCGGGACGCCGCTCATCACCAGCGTGGCGACCACGTTCCACGTCTCCCTCGACAGCGCGCAGTGGACGCTGACCATCGCCCTGCTCAGCGGCGCCGTCGCCACACCCGTCCTCGGCCGGCTCGGAGCCGGTCCGCACCGGCGGGCCACGATCCTCGCCACGCTGGCGATCGTCGTCGTCGGCAGCGCGCTCACCGTGCTGCCGCTGCCGTTCGCCTGGCTGCTCGTGGGCAGAGCGGCCCAAGGCGTCGGACTCGGTCTCACGGCGCTGATGATGGGCGTGGCCCGCGACCATCTTCCCGAGGAGCGCAGCGCGGCCACGATCGCCTTGATCTCAGTGGTCTCCATCATCGGAGCCGGCGTCGGCTACCCGCTGGCCGCGCTGCTCGCCGAGTTCGGCGGACTGCGGGCCGCCTACGGCCTCGGCCTGCTCGTCACCGCCATCGCCTTCGTGACCGCGTGGCGCTCCATGCCCGCAGCTCCCGAAGGGCGCTCCGCCCACGTGAACGTGGCCGGTGCGCTCGTCCTGGCGGGTGGACTGCTCCTCGTCCTGTTCCTGGCCGGCGAGAGGAGCCTGTGGAGCCGACACCTCGCCGTGGCGGTGACCCTTGCCGTCGCCGCCGTACTCCTGCTCTGCGTCTGGACCGTTTCCGAACTGCGAACCAGGACGCCCCTGGTCGACGTCCGGGCGGTACGGCACCCGGCGGTCGCCGGGGCGAACATCGCCATGTTCGTCGGCGGGAGCGGCATGTACCTCCTGCTCACGCTCATCACCCGCTACGCGCAGACGCCGCACAGCGCCGGCTACGGCTTCGGCCTGACCACCTTCGTGGCGGGGCTGGTCCTCATCCCGTTCTCCGTGCTGGGGTTCGTCGCCGGCAAGCTCACGCAGCGGGTCCGGATGCGGATCGACGGCCCCCTGCTCCTGGCCGGCAGCGCCGCCATCGTCGGCGGCGGGTTCGTCCTGTTCGCCACCGCCCGCTCCAACCTGGCCGAACTGCTCGCGGCCATGGGCGTGCTGGGCTTCGGCGTCGGCAGCTTCTCGGCCGCCATGCCCGGCGTCATCCTGGCCGTCACCCCCAAGAGCGAGACGTCGAGCGCCATGAGCTTCAACTACGTCGTCCGCAGCGTCGGGTACTCCCTGGGCAGCGCCATCGGCGGTCTGATCCTGGCCGCCGGCACCGCCACGGGCCGCCTCTTCCCGAACGACGACGCCTACACGACCGCGGCGCTGGTCGGCGTCGCCGCGATGGCGATCACGACGATGGCCAGCCTCGCCCTCGCCCGCCGACGCTCACCCGAGACCAATCGATCACAGCCCCAGTCGGTGTGCCGGGCCTGGGCCGGTCGAGTCGAACCGGAAGCTGAGGATCGAAGCCGTCCGACTTCGACGCCGTCTCCGTCGGCTCACTGACCCACAGCGCGCCGGCCATGGATCTGAACATGTTTCCGAGCATCAATTCCGAACACAGGAGGTACCGTGGCCAAGGGCTACTGGGTCAGCGTCTACCGCACCATTGCGGACCCTGAGAGGCTTGCTGCCTACGACAAGTTGGCTGGTCCGGCCGTCAAGGCCGCGGGCGGGCGGCTGCTCGCCCGCGGCAGCCGGGTCGTCGCACACGACGCCGGAATCGCCGAGCGCACTATCCTGATCGAGTTCGACAGCTTCGAACAGGCGGTCGCCGCACGTGCGAGCGCGGCTTACCAGGAGGCGCTGGCCGCACTTGCTGACGGCGTCGAGCGCGACTTCCGCATCATCGAAGGCCTCGACTGACGATCGAGGCTGCGTCGGCGACGAACACGAAGCCGACTGCGGGGGATCACCCCGGCTCGTCAGCGCGCCGCACCGTCGCGAACAGCATCAGGCCAGTGGCATCAGCGTCGGCGAACATCTCGGCCAGCGGTGCCATGGCCGCCGTGACGGTGTCCTGACGGGCCCTGGCGAGCGCGGCGGGGAGTCGGCGGAGGGCGAAGTCGTCGAAGTAGCGGTGTGTGGTCGCGCGGTCTGCGCCGGCGATCGCCGGGAGTTCGGCCATGGCTTGCCGGACGAAGTCGGCCAGCGCGGTAGGGCCGACTACTGGCGGGGGACCGTCAGTCGGTGGCGAGGAGTCGCTCGAGCCAGTTGTGGCGCGCCGCGAGGGCGGCCTTGCTGAGCCGTGCCTCGGGGACCTCCCGGTCGAAGGCGTGGATTCCGCCGGGCCACACGTGCAGCTCGGCCTTGCCGCCGGCCTGCCAGATCCGGTCGGCGTAGGCGAGGATCTCGTCGCGCAGACATTCCGCGGAGCCGACGTCGAGGAACGCCGGAGGCAAGCCGGTCAGGTCGGTGGCGCGGGCAGGCGCGGCGTACTGCGGCACGTCCGCTCCGTCCTGGACGTCGCCGAGGAGCGAGCTCCAGCCGAACCTGTTGTAGCTGCGGTCCCAGAATTCGATTCCGTCCATTTGCATGGCCGAGGCGCTGTCGTTGCGGTCATCGAGCATGGGGGACATCAGCAGCTGGCCGATCAGGTGGGGGCCGCCCTTGTCGCGCACGGTCAGGGCGAGCGCGGCGCTGAGGCCGCCGCCGGCGCTGTAGCCCGTGACGACGATGTGCTCCGCGTCGATGCCGAGTTCGTCCGCGTGGTCGGCGGCCCAGAGCAGACCAGCGTAGGCGTCGTTGATCTGGGCGGGGTAGGGGTGCTCGGGCGCGAGCCGGTAGCCAACGGAGATCAGTGTGGCTCCGAATCGCTCGGCCATGTCGAGCAGTTGGTCGAGCCCGGTGCGGTGATCGTTGCAGAAGAAGCCGCCGCCGTGCATGAAGTAGAGCACCGGCCGCGACGCCGGCGCGTCAGCGGGCGTGCAGACCAGCAGCGGGATCTCGGGGTCGCCGTCCAGGCTGGGGACCGACGGCTGGGAAACGGTGAAGCGCCCGCCACGGCTGAGGTCCGCGAGCGCCGCCACCGCGGCGTCGACCTCCGCGCGGATCCCCGGCAGCATTTCGAGGCTCATCGGCGCCAGCTCCGGCTCCTCCGCCATGTAGGCGTCATATGCGACCTGGAGTTCGGCATCGAGTGGAACGGGCACGGCGGGCACGGTCTTCCCCGGTTCAAGATTCACGCGCGCACGCTAGCCGCCCCGCTCCCTTCGAGCCAGCCGATTTTCATTACGGCCCGCCCTCGGACAACGACCCGAGGTTCGGCGAGTACAGCACGCACGAACTCGGCATCGAACCCGACGCGTACGACCCGAAGCTCGACGTCGACCTCACCCTGCTGCGCGAAGGGGATCTGAACGTCGTCGGCTTGGACCGGGCCGCGTGGTGCCGGGTGCGGCCACGAGCGGGTGAGGCGGCGAGCAGCCCCGTGCGCGCGGGCCGGTTGCTGTACCGCGCCGGGTGCGCCCGCGGCGACGACGCGGGCGCCGAGTCGTCAGGCGGGCTGGACGGTGATTGAGCAGAGGCGCTTGGTGGCCCGGGTCAGGGCTACGTACAAGTCCCTTTCCCCACCGGGGCGGGCCGCGATGATTTCCTCGGGGTCCACGACGACGACCCCGTCGAATTCCAGGCCGCGTGCTTCGGACGCCGGCACGATGCGTGCGTGGTGAGCGATGCCCTGGGCCGTCAGCTCGGTCACCCTGCTTTCCGCGCAGATCACTCCCAGAAGCTCGCCCGGGTGCGCGGTGCTCTGGGCACGGAGTTCCTGAATGACGGCGGTGACCAACCCGTCCGGAGGTGTGGCCACGGTGCGAGGGCTCTCACCGCTTCGCAGTGACCGTGCGGGCTGCTGGTCCGGAGCGATCCGCGTGAGCAGGTCCCGGACGCTCTCCAGGATCTCCTGCGTGGTGCGGTAGCTGACGGTCAGGTTGTGCAGTTTGAACCGCGGTCCGACGTGGGGGCTCAGTGCTTCCTTCCAGTCGCGTGCCGTCGCGACCGGGCCTGCCTGGGCGAAGTCACCCACCAGCGTCATCGCCCTTGCCGGGCACCGGCGGACGATCATCCGCCACTGCATGGCGGTCAGTTCCTGCGCCTCGTCGACGACGACGTGCCCGTACATCCGCTCGGGGGGACCGTCGACCAGGCTCGCCGCCTCGTCCAGCAACGGCACATCGGCATCGGTCCACGGGTCGTCCGGACCGCGCAGCAGAAGGGACCGCTCCTGCGCCGTGAGGCGGGGCAGGTGCTCGGCGAGAGCGCCGGCGTTCGTCAGGAGCGCCTTCACGAGGTCACCGGGTACCAGCCGCGGCCACAACACCTCGACCGCTCGGTCGACGCCGGCGTCGTCAAGGAGATCGGCTCGGATGGCGTCCAGGTCCAGCTCGTGGACCGGACCCGAGTCGGCCGCACCTTCGGCACGGCGCTGGGCGGCTCCCGTGAACCGGTCGAGGTCCAGGCCCGTCATCCTGACGGCATCGGCGTCGATCTGCTCCAGGAGGTCGCCCATGTCTCGTTGCATCGCGTCGGTGACGGCGTCGACCAAGAGCTCTCTGAACACCTGGCGCGCGGGGTTGTGCCCCGGTGCGGCTGCCACGGCGGCGTCGCGTGCTGTGGCGACTTCCTCGCCGGACAGGTGAACCAGTTCCCGTCCGACCCGCACGGTGAAGTCACCGGCGGGGGCTTGGTGGACGCGCAGCAGGCCGGCCAAGGCATCGGCGAGGTCGGAGCTGCCCTTGAGACGCGCCGTATCGAACGGGTCCACCGTGTCCGTGGACACTCCGGCCAGTTCCCCGCAGGTCGCCAGAACGACGTCGTTCTCTCCGAGCGAGGGAAGGACCTGGGAGATGTAGTCGAGGAACCGGGAATTCGGGCCCACCACCAGGACACCCTCCTCCGCGGCGCGCGGGAACGCGTACAGGACGTAGGCAGCCCGGTGCAGGGCAACCACCGTCTTGCCGGTGCCGGGCCCGCCCTGCACCACGGTCACCCCGCGGTGGGCGGAGCGGACGATCTCGTCCTGCTCGGCCTGCAGCGTCGCGACGGCCGCGTGCATCCTGCCCGTACGCCGTGCCGACAGGGCCTCGGTCAACGGACCGTCCCCCACGACGTCCTCGTCGGTCGGGACGGTCCCGTCCAGCAGTTCGTCGCTCACCGAGATGACCGTGCGCTCGTCGAGGCGCAGGTGCCGGCGCCGCCGCAGGCCCATCGGGTGGACCGGTGTCGCCTCGTAGAAGGGCCGCGCCGCGTTCGCGCGCCAGTCCACGAGCAGCGGCAAGTCATCCTCCTCCCTGTGCAGTCCGATCCGCCCGATGCGCAGGGCCATGCCATCCGTCCAGTCGATTCGCCCGAAGACCAGCCCCTTTTCGGCGCCCTCCAGCCGGCCGATTTCCTTGGCCAGACGCTCGGCGGCGATTTCTCGCTCGCATGCCTCATCGGCGCTTTCTGCCGGGGCCTTCAGCACACTCGCTCGGTGTACTCGCGCCTCGGAAAGCCGCTCGGTGAGCAACTCATACAAGGAGGACACATAATCCCGCTCCGATTCAACCGCACGCACAGCGAGATCATTCATTTTCGACAACAGGGGGCTCCTTCGACTCGAGCCACACCATACGGTCAAAGCTCCCTGAAGGTAAGTCTTGACTTACCTGGTGAAGCTATGGCCCTACGACTGAATCCATGACGGCTGACCGTGTGGCGCATCATGCATTCCGCCGTTCCGCATATCGCTAATTGCGCTCCCGATGCCCGTCTGCCTTCTGGGCGAGCCCGCCCTTGGATGCCGGCGATGTACTGGCGAGCTGCTGTCCACCGTGACGTGGTTCGATGCTGACGACAGCGTGGAGTTGACCCTCGCCCCCCGACTTCGGATCCTTCGTCGAGGGCCTCACTTCCGCCAATGACTTCGACTGAAACGCCACGAACACACCCGACTAACCTCGCGATCAGCGCCACGGTCCCTGCCCAATACAGCGAGACAACGTCACAAGCAGGGCGAACGTTGCCTGATGCGGCACTGGTCTGCGCATTTGGCTGAACGTTCTCAGGCAGCTCACTCTTCACCGGTTCGAGCTAATTGGCTCCAGGCCAGAAATCTCCGTGCTAGTGCTTTCCTTAGCCTCCCCCACGCTACGAATGCGAGACGAAGAGGCTCTGCACCGGGCAACGTGACGTCACGTGCCGCTGTACATTTTCCCAGCAAAGGTCGGCTCAGATCCAAGTAGCCCAAGCTTTAGCAGAATTGAGAGGAACTCATGACGACCAGTCTCCCGAGCTGCGCGGGGCCGGTGCCTGAGTCGGGTCCGCCGGTGCGCCGCACCACAAGGCCTGGAAGGGGCTGCCCGCCCGCGCGGGCAGCCCCTTCGTCATGCCCTCCGCCGTCGTGCCTTGCGCGACCGGCGGCGGACGTGATGGCGAGTCCGGTCCGGTCCCGTCCGCGCGGAGTGGACCGGGCCCGCCGCCCGAACCGGGATCGCATCGTCAGACCGGGATCGACAGCGGCTCTCGCCCGCGCGGGCAGCTCAACCACCTCGAAGTGCGGAGGGCGGACGGGCCCCCTCCGCCCGCCGGCGGTCATCAGGTGGACCTTGGCCGGCCTGCCTGGTGAAGGCCCGGCCACCCGTCGGCGGGCCGTGCCGGGCTACCCGAGGTGCAGCTCCCGCAGACGCTCCGGGCCCACCGGGCTCGGTGCGCCCATCAGCAGGTCCTGGGCGCTCTGGTTGAGCGGGAAGGCGATCGTCTCCCGGATGTTGGGCTCGCCGGCCAGCAGCATCAGGATCCGGTCGATGCCCGGGGCGATGCCGGCGTGCGGGGCGCGCCGTATTGGAGGGCGCGGAGCATTCCGCCGAACTCCTGCTCCACCTGGGCCCGTTCATAGCCGGCGAGTTCGAAGGCGCGGAACATGATGTCCGGGTCGTGGTTGCGCACGGCACCGGAGGAGAGCTCGATCCCGTTGCACACGATGTCGTACTGCCAGGCCAGCACGGTCAACGGGTCCTCAGCATCGAGCGCGGCCAGCCCGCCCTGCGGCATCGAGAACGGGTTGTGGGAGAACGCGATCCGCCCGGTACCCGGGTCGCACTCGTACATCGGGAAGTCGACGATCCAGCAGAACCTGAATGCCTCCTCCCGGAAGCGGCCGGTGCGTTTGGCGGCCTCGACCCGGAGCTCGGCCATCACCGGGTCGACCTGGGAGCGCTCACCGCCGGCCAGCAGTACCGCAGTGCCGGGCTCGGCGCCGACCGCCCTCAGCAACAGCGTTTCCTGGTCCTGGGTCAGATGGTTGGCCAAGGGCCCGGTGACGTCCAGATCGGCGCCGAACCGGAGCCAGCCGATCCCCTCGGCGCCGTGCCGGACGGCGAAAGCGGCCAGCTCGTCGAAGAACCTGCGGGGCCGGTCCGCGGTGCCGGGCAACGCCAGCGCCCGCACGTGCCGGCCGGCCAGAGGAGTGAACGCGGAGGCGGTGAAAACGGTTGAAACGTCGACCAGTTCGAGTTCCGCTCGGAGATCGGGCTTGTCGGTGCCGTACTTGAGCAGGCTGGTGCGGTACGGGATGCGTGGGAACGGGGAGACGATCTCGCGACTGCCGCCGAAGCGGACGAACAGGTCGGTCATCACCCGCTCGACCACCGCGAAGACGTCTTCCTGCTCGACGAAGCTCATCTCGATGTCGAGCTGGTAGAACTCGCCGGGCGAACGGTCGGCCCGGGCGTCCTCGTCGCGGAAGCAGGGGGCGACCTGGAAGTAGCGGTCGAAGCCGGCCACCATCAGCAACTGCTTGAACTGCTGGGGTGCCTGCGGCAAGGCGTAGAAGGTACCCGGGTGCAGCCGGGAGGGGACGAGGAAGTCACGCGCACCTTCCGGGGAGGTGGCGGACAGGATCGGCGTGGCCAGCTCGTGGAAGCCCAGCGAAGCCATGGTGCCGCGCAGGAAGGCGATCACCTCCGAGCGCAGCATGATGTTGCGGTGCATCCGCTCCCGGCGCAGGTCGAGGAAGCGGTGGGTCAGCCGCTGCTCCTCCCCGACGTTGTCCTCGGGGAAGACCGGGAACGGCAGCGGGCGGGCGGTGCTGAGCGCTTCGACGGCGGTGACCTGAACCTCGATCTCGCCAGTGGCCAGCTCGGGGTTGACGTTCGGCGCGCTGCGGGCCGCCACCCGGCCGTCCACCCGCAGCACCGACTCGCGCGGCAGGGTGCGCAGCAGTTCGTAACCGGGACTGTTCGGGCGGACCCTGAGCTGCACCAGGCCGTAGTGGTCGCGTAGGTCAACGAAGAGGATGCCGCCGAGGTCACGGCGGTTGTGCAGCCAGCCGCTGAGGCGGACCTCGGTGTCGAGGTCGGCGGCGCGAAGGGCGCCGCAGGTGTGGGATCGGTAGGGATGCATGGGCTTTCCCGAATTGGTCGGTATGAGGGCTCCCGGCGCGGGCGTCGCGCACGCGGCCCGGATCAGGGCAGCAGGCCGTGACCGCGCAGCTGCGCGCGGGCCTGCCGGGAATCGGTGAAGGTGACCGTCAGGCCGCCGAGTTGTTCGAGTGCCCGGGTATTCTCCGATTTGTCATCGATCAGCAGCAGGTCCTGCGGCCGGTGCCCAGCGCGCCGGGCGATCTCCTCGAAAAAGCCGGCGGCGGGCTTGCGCACGCCCAGGTCGCAGGAGGCGTGGACCTCGATCGGCAGGCCGCCGAGCAGATCGCGGGCCACTTGGCGGATCCACACCGGGTAGTTGGAGCCGATCACGGTGCGGTGCAGTGCCGCACAGTCCGCCACCAGCCGGCGCATGCCGGGCAACCACTGCTGGCCCTGCCTGCGCAGTCGGTGGAAGCGGTGCGGGTCGATCGAGAGGCCGCTGGCTCGCAGTGCCCGCCAGTATGCGGCCTCGGTGATCTCGCCGCGCTCCAGGGCATGGTAGAGCTCCGGTGGGCGAGCCCGCTGGAACTCCTCGAAGGTGCAGCCGGCGGCTTCGGCGTAGGCGGTGCGGTAGGGGTCGTGGACGAGCGTGCCCATCAGGTCGAACACGATGATCACGGTGGCCTCATCCGACGCGCACCATCAGGGCGGTGATCTGGTCGGCGCCGAGGTGGCCTACCCGGCGCAGCGACCCGGGCACGACCTCCAGGGTGCGACCGCCCTCGTCCAGGGTCCGGGCGAGGATGTCGAGCGCACCGCGGGCCAGCGTCGCGCCGACGCAATGGTGCACGCCCCAGCCGAAGCTGAGAGGGCGGGCCTCGCGGCCGGGCAGGAAGGCGAGCGGGTCGGGGAAGACCTCTTCGTCCAGGTTGGCCGAGCCCAGCACCAGCAGCACGCGTTGACCAGGCAGTACCGTGTGCCCGGCGATCCGGAACTCCTCGGTGGCGTACCGGACCGCGAAGCGGAATGGGCAGCTCAGGCGCAGCGCCTCGTCGGCGGCCGCCCGGTAGGGCCGGGCCGCCGCGCTCGACTGGTAGCGCTGTGCCGCTTCGGCCAGCGCGGCAGCCAGCGGGTCGAGGGTGCCGGTGATGATCTGGACGGCCACGGCGACTGCGGTCTGCTCACCGAGTCCGGTGTCGTCGGCGATCTCACGCAGCGCCAGGGCGAGCGGGGCGGTCGGCTCCGCGAGGACGGTGTCGCGCACCGCGGCTTGCGCCATGGTGAGCGACTCCCGGGCTCGGCCGCCCACCTCGTCGTCCAGGTGGGCGCGCGGTTTGGCCAGGTAGGCCATCAGCCCCTCGGTGGCCCCGGCAAGCGTGTCCAGCTGCGCGGACGTGGCGCCGAACAGCGCGGCCAGCAGCCGTAGGGCGTAGGGGCGGCAGAACCGGTCGATCCAGTCGACCGGCACCGACTCGGTGCTCAGTTGTTCGAGCAACTCTGCGCAATCGAGTGCCAGTTGGTGGAGGATCGGCGCGCAGGCCGAACGGCTGAACGCCGGTCGGAGCCGGTCCCGCACCATGGTGTGGTGGTGTCCCCAGGCCTGGAAGAAACGCAGGACAGGTCGGTGCAACTCGACCTGCTGCGCGGTCAGGTCCGCGTCCGCCAGTGGGTCGCGCTGCGCCATGTTGGTCAGCGCCGGGTGGAGCAGCAGCTCTTGGACCAGTTGGTAGGAGGTCACCAGCAGGGCGCCGGTACTGGGTTCGCGCGAGACCGGCTGGGCGGTCATGGCGTGCAGAGCGGCACGCGGGTCGCTGGTGGAGTAGTCGGCGAAGATGGCGTGCATGCGGTACCTCGCGGTGCGCGGCGGTCAGTTGCCGGCCAGGTGCCAGCTGCCCGGCCCGGCCGGCGCAGCGAACGCCCGCGAGCCGGAGACCACCACCGCGAGCCGGGCCGCCGGGTCGAACTCGGACTTGAGCAAGCCGGTGAGCGAGATGTACCCCGACTTCTCACGCTGGTAGTCCAGGGCGATGCCCGCCTCCGCCAGGATCTCGTCCACCACCGGACGCAGGTCCTCAACGGTCTTCGGCGGGACCGACTCCAGGGTGCTGCCGACGGGCAGCCCGGCGCGCAGCTGCGGCAGCGTGGCCACCGGGTTCGTCGACTGCAGGGTGGGCTCGAACGGGTCCTCGGGCAGGCGCAGTTCGCTGTCCTCGATCCGGTCGATGCCGTGCTGCCAGGCCCAGGTGAGGGTGTCGGCGTCCCCGGGCTGGTAGAGGCGGTACCGACGGTCGCACAGCACGCCCGCCGGGGTGTCCACCACCTGACTCAGCCGCTCGAAGCCGACCTCGAAGCCGAGCGGTCCGTAGCCTCCGGCCACGGTCTGCACGATGGTGTCCACCTGCGGGGCAGCCTCGTAGATGACCGAAGCCAGCACCGACTTGCCCTCCAGCTTCCAGTCGAACGGGGCCAGGTGGACCCGCCCGTCCGCAGCGGCCGCCGCCTTGGCCTTCGCCGACAGCTCGGCGTAGGCGCAGTCGATGGCGTACAGAGGCTGCTCGGGGTCGGCGGTGATGTCGCCCAGCTTGTCGACGTTCAGCCGCGGCAGGTACCCGGCGCAGGAGACGCCGGCACGCTGCGCGTAGTGCCGGTAGGCCAGCGCGGTGTTGCCGGTGGAGTGCACCGAGACCCGGCGCAGGCCGTGCTGCTTGGCGGCGGCGAGCACGATGGCCGCCTCGAAGTCCTTGAACGTGCCGGTGCCCAGCGCGGTGCCGTCGACCAGCCACACCTCGGCGACGCCGAGCCGGGACTCCAGCTGCGGACTGCGCACCACTCGGGGCAGCACGTGGTCGTCCAGCTCGGGCTCGTACTGGACCGGCACCAGCTCGGGGTAGCGCCAGGGCAGGCCGCGCTCGGCCGCCACCAGCTCGACGAAGGGCCGGGGCGCGGGCAGCTGCAGCCGCAGCGCTTCGCCGCACCCGCCGCAGCGGTACTGCAGGATCTCCTCGTCGGCGGGGACGCGGTCCGGGCAGGACGGGCAGGCCAGCTGGTTGATCGACTGATCGGTCATCGGAATCTCTCCTCTTGGGATGGCGTCAGTTGGGGGTGTCGTGAGGTGGCGTGATGCGGTGAACTGCGACGGCGCGGGCCGCGGATGGTCAGCGGCTGTGGTGCGAGCGCCGGTCGGCCAGGGCGGCGGCCGCGGCCCTGGCCGCCTCGCAGTCCATCGGGCGCAGCGGGTGGCCGCGGCGGGCGATGTCGTCCAGCAGGCCCTGCGAGGCGTTCGGGTGGCGCAGTGCGTACAGCAGGAGGTTGCGGTCGGCCCACCGGCGGCGGTGGGAGGCGGACTGACGCACGATCAGCCGCAGGGTCGCGGCGTCGGTGTGCGGGTTCATCAGGGCTGCATGGCGCACCCACCAACTACCGCCATACGCACGTTCGAGCTGCGCCCGCACCTGCCGGGCCGAGCCCGCCAGGAAGACCTGCAGCATCGCCTGCGGCTCCGAGCGGCACGCCGTCCCCTCCGCCCGGGCCGGTATCGCCGTGCCGGTCAGCACCGCGGCCAGCTGCTGCAGCACCTCGCTGTCCAGCGGGGCATTGGCGGCCAGCCAGTCGTGCCGGCGGTCAAGCAGCCGGCGGACCGAGGCGAGGAACTCGGCGGCCAGTGCCGCCCGGCGCACCTGCTGCTCGCGGTGGCTGGTTCGGCCCTGCTCGCAGTCGCGCCGCAGCCGCATGGCCGTGGCGAAGGCCGCCGGTGCGCCTGGTTCCACCAGCCCCTGCGCCGCGAGCGCACCGAGCACCGGTTCGGTGGCGTGGTGCCGGGAGCGGCCCTCGATCAGCGCACCGCACTCGGCCAGCGCGGTCCAGCAGCGGGTGGCGCCGAGCGCGAACTTCTCCGGGCGGTACAGCGTGGCGCCGTGCACGGCCGGCAGCAGTACCGCGGTGGCGAGCAGGTGGCAGACCTCCTGGGCTCGCAGCCGGCTGTCCCGCCACAGGTCGCCGACCACCTCCTCGAAGGCCGAGACGAGCGCCGGGTCACCGCCGATCACCTCGCTGAACATCACCGCGTGCAGGTCGGTGGCGTTGGCGGTGGCGAAACCGCGCAGCGCTCCACGGCCGCCGGTGCAGGCGACCAGGTCGAGGTACTGGGCGTACTGGACGGTCAGCGCGGGCAGTTCCGCACCGCCGGGATTCCAGCACATCAGATCGAGGTCGCTGGAGGGGGTGCGCTCCCTGCGAGCCGTGCTCCCCCAGGCTGTGACGACCAGGCCCGGTACGGCGTCGAGCAGGGTGCGGGCCAGCAGGTCGGCCTCGTCCCGCAGCATCGTCGCGGTCACCGACGGGCCTCCAGGGTGCTGCCGCCGTCGAAGGCGATCACCTGCCCGGTCAGCTGGTCGACGTGCGGCAGCAGTGCGGCGGCGAAGTCGGCGAGTTCGGCAGGAGTCACCAGCCGGCCGCCCGGGCGGCCAGGAGCCATTGGTGCGGCCGGGTACTGGCTCCGCACCCGCTCGGCGTTGCGCTCCACCATCACCGTGCCCGGGGCGAGCCCGACGAGCCGGATCCCGTCGGCCGCCCAGCCGACCGCGAGGCTGCGGACCAGCGCGGCCACCGCCGCCTTGACCGCCGCGTACAGCGGCTGGTTCGGGCGTGCGGTCAGGGCCGCGTTGGAGGTGACGACCAGACAGGCGCACGAACTGCCGCGCGTCTGCCGGTGAACCGTGTGGAGCACGTTGACGCAGGCCGTGAAGTTGTCCCGGACGATCCGGTCGACCTGCTCCGGAGCGGCCTCGTGGACGGTGGCGGAGGAGACGTGACCGAGGGTCAGGGCGACCACGGCGGGCGACCCGTAGTCGCGGACGGCGCCGCTCGCAGCGGCCCCGAACGCGGCGCGGTCGGCCGCGTCGACTTGGTGGAACGCCTCGGCGCCGGCCGCCTCCGCAGGGCGGACCCGGTCGAACAGCACCACCCGGTGGTCGGCGGCCAGCCGCGCACCGAGGGCGCTGCCGATCCCGCCGGCGCCGACCACCCAGGCGACGGGCAGGCCGGTCGCGTCGCCGGTCATGCGACGGCGCCCGCACGCTCGAGCCGGGCGATCTCCGCCAGCTTGGGGACCGACCGTGCCGAGTCGAAGCTGTGGTGGAGCCAGGTCTCGACCAGTGTCCTGGCCATCGCGGGGGCCGTCACTTCGGCGCCGAGCGCGAGGACGTTGGCATCGGAGTTCCGGCGCGCCTTCTCGACGCTGAAGGCGTCGGTGCAGCGGGCTGCCCGCACGCCGCGGACCTTGTTGGCGGTGATGCTCATGCCGAGGCCGGTGCCGCAGATCAGGATCGCCGAGTGGTAGCCGCCGTCGGCGACCCGCTCAGCGGTCTGCCAGGCCAGGCCGGGGTAGTCCCGGTCCCCCGAGCCGACCGCCGTCTCCACCGTCCGCCCGGCGGCCTCGACGGTCTCCCGGACCGCTTCGGCGAGCAGGGCGCCCATCGGGTCGTAGGCGAGGAGGACAGTGTTGCTCATGGTGCTTCTCCTTGTTCGTCTCGGTTGACTGGCAGAAGAACTGCCAGTCCGTCAGTTCGTGAACCGGCGGTGACGGCTGGTCACCACCGTCGTCAACTGCCCTGGATGGCGCTGACGACCGCAGTCAGGTCGGTGAGCGTGCGAGCCTTCAGCACGCTGCGCAACGGGATGTCCCGGCCCAGGTGCAGCCGGATCCGGGCCGCCACCCGGGTCGCCGCCAGCGAGTCGCCGCCGAGATCGCGGAACTCGTCCTGCGGGCCGAAGTGCCTGTGCCCGAGCACCTCGGCCCAGATGGCGGTGAGGGCCCGCTCGACTCCGCCGTCCGCCCCACCGTCCGCCCCACCATCGGGGAGCTGTGGGCCGGTGACCGCCCGCCGGGTGCCGTCCTCGGCCGCAGCCGGTACCGCGGCGTCGGCTACGGCCGGGGCCTGGGCCGGGCGGCCGCCCCAGCGGTCCTGGCGCGCGGCGAAGTCGTGGGCGCCGACGAGCAGATGCGGTCCGCTGCGTACGGCGCGGATCCGGTGGAACGCGGCCAGTGCCTCGGCAGTGCCCAGGCTGCCGATCCCGGCGTCCGGCGTCCGCTGCGACTGCTGCCAGGTGTCCCATCCGAGGCTCAGCCAGCGATCGTCCCCTTGACGATGCAACTCGGCTGCAAGCGCGTCAAGTTGGGCGTTCCCGGCAGCATATGCGCCCAGTCCCACGCCGCCCAGCACCGCAGCGGTCGAGGAGAAGAAGACGCACTGGCCGAAGTCGCGCGGGCGCAGCGCCGCGACCAGGTTGCGGGCTCCGTCGGTCTTGGCCGCCATGATCTGCCGGGCTCGCGGCCAGGCCAGGTCCTGCAGCAACACGTCCGCGGCGTCGCCGGTGGTGCCGGCGGCATGCACCACCAGGTCGAGCCGGCCCAGTTCCCGTTCGGCCCGGTCCAGCAGGGCCGTCAGGCTGTCCGGCCGGGTGACGTCCGCCCGTGCGGTCGCCACTCGGCCGCCCCAGCGGTCCTGGCGCGCCGGCGCCCGGGCGGGCCGCGGTGGCACGGTGACGTCGTCCGCGAGCGACCGACCGGCCAGCAGGACGGCGGCGCCCCGCCCGGCCAGCTCCTCGGCCAGCAGCAGGCCCAGCCGGCCGCCGCCCACGACCAGGCAGTTCCGCACCGGAGCCGGGTCCGACACTGGCAGCTGTGCCGGGCGGTACTGCGGAACCCAAAGGTGCCGACCGCGGTGCGCCACCTTGCGGTCCGCGCGGGCCGCCACCGCGGCCGGCCACAGGGCGGTGGCCGGCGGACGCGGCGCGCCGGCGTCCAGGTCCAGGTATTGGCAACGGCTGAGCGGGTCCTCCTGGCCGAGCACCACGGTCAGCGCGGCCAGCCCTGCCTGGGCCGGGTCCACCGCCTCGGTGCCGAGCACCGGAAAGGCCCCCTGCCCGACCACTGCCAGCACACCCGGCAGCGCCGGGAACACCGAGCGCCAGGCTTGGTGGGCCAACAGCAGGGCGTGCTGGGCGAGTTCGCCATCCACTGGGTCTCGCGTACGGTCCAGTGGCCAGCCGTACAGCAGCGATGGCTTCCAGCCGCCACCCGCGAGCTCGGCGAGCAGCCGACGGTGGTCGGCGAAGCTCTCCGGGTCGATCTCGAAGGCCTCGGCCCCGAGTCGCCGGTACGTACGGCCCGGACGGACCCGTATCCAGCGCGCCGGACCGTCGACCGGCGGCGGGTTCACCGCGCCATCGGCATCGGCGTACACCACCCAATCGCCGCCCGGTGCCACGGCGCGGACGGACGAGGCGGCCCGGGCCCACTCCGGCGTGTACACGGTGGCGGTGGCCGACCGTCCCGCCGGATGCGTCCCGGCTGGCGGCTCGGCGGCCCGCCCGCGGAGCGCGCCGGTACCCTCTCCTGCCACCGGCGGCCCGATCCAGTACCGGTCCCGCGCGAACGGGTAGGTCGGCAGACTGATCGGCCTGCCCCCGCCCAACAGTGCCACCCGGCTCCAGTCGAGCGGCGCCTGCGCCAACCAGAGTTGGCCCAGCGCCTTGAGCAGGCCCTCCCGCTGCCGCTCCGGCTCGGCCGGACCGTCCGGCAGCGGGGCGGCGAAGCGCAGGCCGCCGTGCCGGCCCGGCCTGCGGGCAGCGAGCTGGGTCAGCGTTCGCCCCGGCCCGACCTCCACGAGCGTGCCGGGGCCGTCAAAGGACCGCAGCGCGTGCGCCAGGGCCGCTTCGAAGCGCACCGGCTCGACCACCTGGCCGGCCCAGTAGTGCGGGTCCCTGGCCTGCTCGGCGGTCAGCGGACGTCCGGTGACCGTCGAGACCAGCAGCCGGGTCGGCGGCGCGAGCCGGACGCCGCGCAACACCCCGAGCATGCGCTCGGCGGCGGGCGCCATCGCTGCGGTGTGGAAGGCCCGCTCGGCGGCCAGCCGACGCACCGGCCAGCCGCGGTCGGCGCACCGCCGGGCGAACTCGGCCCCGGCCTGCGGCGGGCCGGCGACCACCAGGTCGTCCGGGCCGTTGCAGGCCGCCACGGTGAGCCGCGCGGGCAGCGCCGCCCGGACCTCACCCGCGGGAGCGCGTACCGCCCACATGGCGCCGGGCGAGCAGTCCGCCATGGCCCGCCCCCGCTCGGCCACCAGGGCCACCGCGTCGCGCAGTTCGAACACGCCGGCGAGCGCGGCGGCGGCCAGCTCGCCCACGCTGTGCCCGATCAGCGCAGCCGGCTCGACGCCCCAGTGCTCCAGGGTCCGGCCCAGGGCGTACATCACGGCGAAGAGCGCGGGCTGGGCGAGCGCGGTCGACGCCAGTGCCCGCTCGGCCTCGGCCGGCGGCTGCTCGAAGAGCAGCCCCGGCAGGTCGAGGCCGGTGAGCGGCCTCAGAAGCCGGGCGCAGTCGTCGAAGGCAGCCCGGAAGACCGGCTCCTCCCGATGCAGCAGCGCCCCCATCCCCGGGGACTGGACGCCCTGGCCGGGTAGCAGGAACACCGTGCTGCCGGCGGCCGGCCCATCGGTCGGCCGCGGCTCGACGTGCTGCCAGCGGAAGGCCGGACCGGGCCGCGCACCGGCCGCGGCCAGTCGGACGGCGCGGTGCGGCAGCGCCTTGCGGCCGGTGCGCAGCGTGTGCGCGGCGTCCGCGAGCTGCTCGCCGGAGGCCTCGTGCAGCACCTGGTCCAGACGCTCTGTCAGCTGCCGCAACTGCGCGGCGCTGCGGGCCGAGACGGCCAGCAGCTGCGGCTCCGCCGCGGTCGGCCCGGGCGGCTGGCGCGGCGGCTGCTCCAGTACGAGATGGGCGTTGGTGCCACCCACGCCGAGCGAGCTGACCGCCGCCCGCCGGACGGTCCCGGTCAGCCGAGCGGGCCGGTCGGCGACGACCCGGAACGGGGTCCGCGGGAAATCCGCGTGCGGGTTGGCGGTGCGGTGGTTGACCGTGGGCGGTAGTTCACCCGTGCGCACCACCAGGGCCGCCTTGATCAACGCGGCGACACCCGCCACGGTGTCGGTGTGCCCGATGTTCCCCTTCACCGAGCCGATCGGGCAACCCTGCCGAGGCAGGCCCGGCTCCAGCGCGTCCCAAGCCGCGCTGAGTGCCGCGACCTCCAGAGGGTCGCCCAGCGCGGTGCCGGTGCCGTGCGCCTCCACGTAACCGATCTGCGAGGGCCGCAGGCCCGCGTCGGCGAGCGCCGCGCGCACCACCGCCTGCTGGCCCGGCACACCGGGAGCGGTGAAGCCGGCCTTGGCGGCCCCGTCGTTGTTGACGGCGCTACCGCGCACCACGGCGTGGATCCGGTCGCCGTCGCGCAGCGCGTCGCCGAGCCGTTTTAGCACCACCACGCCAGCGCCGCCGGTGAAGACCGTACCGTCGGCGTCGGCGTCGAACGGCCGGCAGCGGCCGCCGGCCGAGACGATTCCGCCGGGTTCGTACCAGTATCCGGTGTCCGCCGGGACCCGCAGCGAGACCGCGCCGGCCAGCGCCGCCCGGCACTCACCCGCGCGCAGGCTGCGCACCGCCAGGTGGACGGCGACCAGCGAGGTCGAGCATGCGCTCTGCACGGTGATGCTCGGCCCGGTCAGGTCGAGCTTGTAGGAGACCCGGGTGGCCAGGAAGTCCTTGTCGTTGGCGATCAGCAGCTGGAGCGCGTCCGATGACCCGCCGAGCAGCGCTGCCAGGCCGCCCTGCGGGTCGAGCGCCTCCCGGTTCGGCAGCAGGTTGTGCAGCAGGTAGCCGTTGTGGCCGCTGCCCGCGAAGACACCGATCGCCGCGCGCTCGCGGTGGGGGTCGATCGCCGCATCCTCCAGCGCCTCCCAGCAGGTCTCCAGGAAGACCCGGTGCTGAGGGTCCATCAGCTCCGCCTCACGGGGGCTGTAGCCGAACAGCTCGGCGTCGAAGCGGTCGTACTCGGGCACCGGGCCGTACGCGGCCACCGGGTGGCCCGCCGGATCGCTCGCGGCTCCGTCGGCCGACGGCTCGGCTGGGGTGGTGAGCAGGTCGGTCCCGGCGAGCAGGTGCCGCCAGTACTCCTCGACGGTCCGCGCACCGGGCAGCCGGCAGGCCATGCCCACGATCGCGATCGGCTCGTCCCCGGTCGTCCGGTCCGGGTTGTCCGGCGCCGCGTCGGCCTCCGGTGGGGCGGCGGAGCCCAGCAGTCGCTCCAGGTGTGCGGCCTGGTCCCGCAGCGTCGGATAGCGGAAGAAGTCGGCGATGGGCAGCTCGACGCCGAGCTGCTCGCGCACCCGCCGGCGCAGGGTCATCAGCTGGAGCGAGTCGCCGCCGTGCTGCTGGAAGCCGACCGACCAGTCCAACTCCGCCACCCCCAGCACCCGACGCCACAACCCCGCCAACACCTCCACCACCGACCCACCGACCACCGCCGACGACTCCCCCACCACCTCCACACCCACCACCGACGCCACCAACCCCGCCAACGCCCGCCGATCCGTCTTCCCGTTCACCGTCACCGGCAGCCCCTCCACCACCACCACCGACCCCGGCACCGACCCACCCGGCAACACACCCGCCACGAACCGACGCACCCCACCCACCAACCCACCACCCCAACCCGCCACCGGCACCACACACCCCACCAACCGACCACCCACCACCACCGCAGCACCAGCCCGCACCCCCGGATGCGCCACCAACGCCGCATCCACCTCACCCAACTCCACCCGATGACCCCGCACCTTCACCTGGTCATCCACCCGCCCATGAAAACGGAACAACCCGTCCCCACCCAACGACACCACATCACCCGTCCGATACAACCGCCCCGCCCCCACCACCACACCCGACACAAACCGCTCAGCCGTCAAATCCGGCCGCCCCAATACCCCAACGCCAACCCGGCACCACCCACCCACAACTCACCCCGCACCCCGGCGGCACCAACCGCCCCACACCATCCACCACAAACGCCTGACAATTCGCCACCAGGGAGCCCAACGGCGGCTCCTGGTCGGCGAGCGCCGGGTCCGCGGACCAGAAGAGGGTGTCGATGGTGGCCTCGGTCGGACCGTAGAGATTGGTCAGCCGTGCCCGGCTGACGGCGGTGAACCGGCGCACCACCGTGGCGTCCAGGCGCTCTCCGCCGCAGAAGACCTCGCGCAGGCTCTCGCAGTGCTCCAGGCCGCCCTCGTCGAGCAGCGCGCCTAGCATGGCGGGCACGACCTGCAGGATGGTGACGCCGGCCGCGCGGGTCTGGGCCAGTAGCGCGGCCGGATCGCGGTGCGATCCGGGTTCGGCGCAGACCACGGTGGCGCCGGCCGACAGCGGCAGGAAGAACTCCCAGACCGAGGCGTCGAAGCTGATAGGGGTCTTCTGCAGCACCCGGTCGCCCGGGCCGACCGCGAACTCCCGGCGCATCCACTCCATGTGGTTGGCGACGGCGCCGTGCGGGACCATCACGCCCTTCGGCCGCCCCGTCGAACCCGACGTATACATCACATACGCCAACTCCTCCGGACCCACCTCCACACACACCCCACCACCAGCAGCAACCCCCAACCCTCAACCTCCCCCACCGACAACACCCGCACACCCGAACCCTCCAACCACGACAAACCCCCCGCATCCCCCAACACCACCCCCGGACCACAATCCCCCACCATCAACCGCAACCGCTCCACCGGATACTCCACATCCAACGGCACAAACGCAGCCCCCGCCCGCCACACCCCCAACAACGCCACCACCAGATCAACCCCCCGCCCCACCGCAACCCCACCACATCCCCCGCCCAACCCCCGCAGCCACCAACCCCGCAGCCACCAACCCCGCCCGCACATCCAACTCACCGAACGACAACACCCCACCCACACCACACACCGCCACCGACCCACCAGCAACAACACCCCACCCCGCCACAACCCCCGCCAAACCCCTGAAACCAAAACCCCCAACCGAACCGTTCACCCGCGCAACCAACCCCACATCCCCAACCCCCAACACCGACAACCCACCAACCACACCCCCACCACCCACCACCACCGCACCGCGCAGCCAGGAGAGCATGCGCTCGCCGAGCAGCCGGGTGTCCTGGGCGGTTAGCTCGGTCGGGTCGGTCCACCAGGTGTACGAGGTCTCTCCCGGGTCGGCGACCAAAGCCAGCCGGCGGCCGGCCGCGAGCCCGGCCGCCTGCGCGGACGTCAGGCCGAAAGCGAGCAACGGGTTGTCGCTGCTCCCGCGGGCGGCGATGCGGCGCAGCGCCGGCGTGCGGTCCACCAGGTCGACGGGGTAGGGGCCGAGCGCGGTGTGACGGTGGATCAGGCGGGTCACACCCTCGATCGCCGCACCCACCGTGCCGGCGACCTCGGCCTCCGGAGCGGCACACAGCATGTCGGTCAGCAGGCCGCGGCCGAGGCCGGCGAGGTGGCGCAACCGGTCGTTGCTCCACCACAGTTCGGCCGGGCTGTGGCCGCTGGCGGTCACCACGTCCTGGTAGGCAGCGGCCACCGCGGCGGCGGGGGACCAGCCGCGTGCCGCCAGGTCCGCGCGCAGCTGCGTGTCGAGGGTGAAGCGCTCCCCGGTCGGCCGGCTCCGCCGCCGAGCGGGCGGGTCGCCGACCGGGCGGCGGGCGAGCAGCCGCGCCAGGCTCGCAGTCCAGCGCCGCTCAGCGGGCGCGGCCCGCTGGCACAGCTCGCGCAGGGCGCGGCGGTCCGCCTCGGCGAGCGCGGGCAGGCGGGTGCCCGGCGGCAGCGCGGCCGCGGTGTCCGCGGTGTCGTCAGCACCCGCCGAGTCTGCGGCGCCGCGCGCCGGCCGGAGTGCGACCCGCACGTCGAAGTCGGCGGTGGCGACGGTCAGTCGGCCGCCGTGGATCGCCGTGACGGTGCCCGGCTCGGCCGTCGATGCCCGGTCGGTCACCGTCAACTCGTCGAGGAGCAGCAGCCCGTCGGGCCCCAGGGTCTTCGGGGCGGCGACCGGGTTGCCGGTCGGGCCGAAGCTCAGGGAGCGGACATGGCGGTCGAGCAGGGCGGCGGGCCATCCCCAGTCGACGAGTCCGCCGCCGGACGGCCGGGTCTGCAGGGCATTGAAGGTGCGCCGCGACAGGTCCTGGGGGATCGCGCGCGGGCCACCGCCGCGCAGGCCGGCCACCAGGTCGTGGAAGGAGGAGACCGACGCCTCGAAGCAGCGGGCGTTGAGGGTGACGGCCGTATCGTCCGGTTCGATCGGCACCTCGCGCTGGGCCAGCACGCCCCCGGAGTCGATCGGCCCCTCCAACAGGTGCCAGGTCACCCCGTGCGTGGTGGCCCCGTCGGCGATGGCCCAGGTGGTGGCGTAGTAGCCGGCCAGCGCCGGCAGTGGGGAGTCGTGGTAGTTGACCGCCGCAAGCCGGGTGGCGCGTCGCACGGCCTCGGGGATCATCCGGCAGTTGACGATGTTGAACAGGTAGTCGTGCGAGGGGACTTCGAAGGGGCGGGTGGGCTCCGACCAGTCGTGGACGGACAGCCCGGCCTGCCCGGCCCAGTCGGCCAGCGCCCGGTCGGCAGTGAGTATCCCGAGGACCGGGTGCCCCTGCGCGAGCAGGTGCTCGGCACAGGCGCGGGCCAGCGGACCGCTGCCGACCAGGTAGGCCGTGAGGAGGGAGCTGTGCATGTCTAGTCCTCGGCTGCTCTTGTTGACGGGGCCCTTGGCGACGGGCGGCGGAAGGGCTGTGGAGCGCGGTTGGTGAAGGTGGGGTCGGTCAGCGGGGTGGCAGCAGGGCGGTCAGCTGCCGCGCGAAGCCATCGGCGAGGCTCGCGACGGTGCGGCTGCGGTGCAGGCTCTCGCTGTACTGGAGTTCCAGGACGAGCCGGCCCCGCCGGACGAAGATCCGCAGCTGGAGCACGCTGCCCCGGTCCTCCTGCGGGCTGAACCGGTCGGTGATCCGCTCCTCGGCGGGCCGCCACTGCCCTGGTCGGGGGACGGCGACGTCCTCCCGGCCGAGGTAGTTGAAGTTGATCTCGGGGGTGGGCAGCGACCGCATCCGCCGACGCAGCGGCTCCGCGGCCAGGTGCCGCAGGATGCCGTAGCCGTAGCCGTGCCGGGGGGTCGCGGCCAGTCGGTCCCTGACCCGCGCGAGCAGCGTCTGCCCGGGTGCCGCCGCGGTGGGCAGGACCAGTGGGTAGTCGATGGACAGCCAACCCAGCGTGGACCGCAGGTCCCCTCCGGTGCCCAGGCCGTGGCGCCCGTGGTGCAGCATCCGCAGCGCCGTCGTCGGCGCGCCGCTCCAGTCGCCGTAGGCCGCCGCGAAGGCGGTGAGCAGGAGTTCCTGGGTGGTCGCGCCGTCGGCCCAGGAGTGCGGTTCCAGCAGTCGGGTGGTGGCCGCGGCGTCCAGCGCCCGTTCGACGGTACGCGCGGTGCCGGCGGTGTTCCGGCCGGCCGTCAGGTCCCGCGGTACCGGGGCCACTCGGCTCAGGCTGAGGGATTCCCAGTACCGCACCTCGTCCGCGACACCGGGGTCCGAGGCCTCCGCCTCGACGGTGCGGGCCCAGTCGCCGAACTGGGTGCCCGGCGGCCGGTCGTCCGCAGCGGGCCGTCAACCGACGGACTGGACGTCAGTTTTGCATAGGTGCACGCCAGTTCGCTCAGAAAGGCCTGCCAGGACCAGGCATCCATCACCAGGTGGTGGGCGATGACCAGGATCCGCGGCCGTGCCTCGCCCCTCACCCGCAGCACCACCACCTTGGCCACCGGCCCGCGGACCAGGTCGATCGTGCGCTGCTGGCTGCGCGCCTCCGCCTCGATCACGGTCCGCACATCGGCGCCGGCACAGTCCAGCTCGCGGCTCTCCACCGCGACCCGGGGCTCCGGCACCAGGGTCTGGCGCCACTCGCCGGTGCCGCCGGACGGGGCGGTGAAGGCGAGCCGCAGCGCCTCGTGGCGCCGGGCGACCAGCCGCAGCGCCGCACCGAGCCGGTGCTCGTCGACGGGATCGGCCTCGTCGGGCCGGAAGAGCCCGGCGAGGTTGGCCCAGTTGTGGTCGGGGCGGGGGCGGGCGAAGAAGTCGTGCTGCATGGGCAGCAGCGGCAGCGGGCCGCTGGACGTACGGTCCGGCCGCACCAGCCCGGTCGCCGCCGGGTCGAGGGCGGCCGCGGCCCGGGCCGCCTCGGCCAGCGAGTCGGCCCGCAGCAGCGTGGCCGCGGTCAGCGCTATGCCGCGGGTGCGGGCCTGGGCGGCCGCCTGGATGGCCTTGAGCGAGTCGCCGCCGTGCTGCTGGAAGCCGACCGACCAGTCCAACTCCGCCACCCCCAGCACCCGACGCCACAACCCCGCCAACACCTCCACCACCGACCCACCGACCACCGCCGACGACTCCCCCACCACCTCCACACCCACCACCGACGCCACCAACCCCGCCAACGCCCGCCGATCCGTCTTCCCGTTCACCGTCACCGGCAGCCCCTCCACCACCACCACCGACCCCGGCACCGACCCACCCGGCAACACACCCGCCACGAACCGACGCACCCCACCCACCAACCCACCACCCCAACCCGCCACCGGCACCACACACCCCACCAACCGACCACCCACCACCACCGCAGCACCAGCCCGCACCCCCGGATGCGCCACCAACGCCGCATCCACCTCACCCAACTCCACCCGATGACCCCGCACCTTCACCTGGTCATCCACCCGCCCATGAAAACGGAACAACCCGTCCCCACCCAACGACACCACATCACCCGTGCGATACAACCGCCCCGCCCCCACCACCACACCCGACACAAACCGCTCAGCCGTCAAATCCGGCCGCCCCCAATACCCCAACGCCAACCCGGCACCACCCACCCACAACTCACCCCGCACCCCCGGCGGCACCAACCGCCCCACACCATCCACCACAAACGCCTGACAATTCGCCAGAAGCCCGCCGACCAATCCGGCGTCCTCCGGGCCGGTGATCCGCCGGGCGGTGCACCAGACGGTGGCCTCGGTCGGGCCGTAGACGTTGAACACCTCGCAGTCGAAGGCCTGCTGGATGGTGTGCACCAGGTGCCCGGGCACGGGCTCGCCGCCGAGCAGGACGTACTTCACACCGCGCAGCAGCAGCCGCCAGGCCGGATCCTCGACGATCGCGGCCGCCAGGGTTGGCGTGCACTGGAAGTGGGTCACGCGATGCGGGGCCGCGGCGCTCCCCGGCCCGCCGGCCTCGCTCGGCGTACCCAACTGCACCCGCGCGCCGACGGCCAGCGGCCAGAACAGCTCCAGCAGGGCGATGTCGAAGGAGATGCTGGTGACCGCATGGAGGGTGTCACCGGGGGCGCAGCCGATCCGCTCCTGGAACGCCTGCACGACATTGCTGATGGCGCCGTGCGGGACCATCACGCCCTTCGGCCGCCCCGTCGAACCCGACGTATACATCACATACGCCAACTCCTCCGGACCCACCTCCACACACACCCCACCACCAGCAGCAACCCCCAACCCCTCAACCTCCCCCACCGACAACACCCGCACACCCGAACCCTCCAACCACGACAAACCCCCCGCATCCCCCAACACCACCCCCGGACCACAATCCCCCACCATCAACCGCAACCGCTCCACCGGATACTCCACATCCAACGGCACAAACGCAGCCCCCGCCCGCCACACCCCCAACAACGCCACCACCAGATCAACCCCCCGCCCCACCGCAACCCCCACCACATCCCCCCGCCCAACCCCGCAGCCACCAACCCCGCAGCCACCAACCCCGCCCGCACATCCAACTCACCGAACGACAACACCCCACCCACACCACACACCGCCACCGACCCACCAGCAACAACACCCCACCCCGCCACAACCCCCGCCAAACCCCTGAAACCAAAACCCCCAACCGAACCATTCACCCGCGCAACCAACCCCACATCCCCAACCCCCAACACCGACAACCCACCAACCACACCCCCACCACCCACCACCACCGCACCGCAGGCGAGGGCATCCAGGGCGGCGAGGAGCGTGCGGGTGTCGGCGCTCGTGAGGGAACGACCGTCGCGTTCGACCCAGCCGGCCAGCACCGGAGCGGTGGCCTCGACCGAGACCGCGAGGTCGAACTCGGCGGCGCGGTCAGGGCCGGCCAGTGGCCGGGCCAGCACACCCGGCAGGTCGAGCACGGCCGGCGGCAGGTTCTGGAAGGCGAGCATGACCTGGTAGAGCGAGTCCCCGCCGGCGCGGGCCGCGGGGACGGCGGCGGCAACCCGGTCGGCCTCCAGCGGGCGGTGGTCCAGGGCGTCGTAGTGGGCAGTCTCGACGGCCAGGACCAGCTCCGCCAGGGTCATCTCGTCGCGGACGTCGACCACCAGCACCAGGGTGTTGAGGAAGAGGCCGATGGTCCCCTCCTCCTCGGGGCCGCGGGTCGAGGTGGGGTAGCCGATGTGCACCGGCCCCGGGCCGTGCAGACGGTTCAGTGCGCAGGCCAGCAGCGCGGCGGTGACCACGAACTCGGTGGTGCCGAACTCATCGGCCAGCCGGCGGACGGCGTCCGACGCCTCTGCGCCGAGTGCGAACGGCTCGGCCGGGGGCGGCGCGAGCAACTCGGCACCGGTGCCTGCGGGCTCCAGGACCAGCGGGGGACGGCCGGGCGGCGGGGTGAGCCGCGCGGTCCAGTACCCGAGGTTGCGGGCCCCCGCGCCGGCGGCCAGCCGGGCGGCCTCGGCCAACACGTGCCGCCGGAAGGACCCGGCGGCCGGGGCCTGCGCCTCTTCCCGACGGACCGTCAGGCCACGGTAGTCGGCGGAGAGTTCGGCCAGCAGCAGGCCGGCGGACCAGCCGTCGAAGACCAGGTGGTGCACCAGGATCAGCAGGACGTGGCGCTGTGGGGCCAGCCGGAGCAGGTGCACCCGCAGCAGCGGCGGCCGGTCCAGCTCGAACGGCCGAGCGGCGGCTGCGGCCAGCCACTCCCGGGTGTGCAGCTCGGCGGACTGCTCATCCAACCCGGGCGGCGCGGTGGCCAGTTCGACCGGACAGTCGGCCACCTTGCGGATCTCCTGCACCAGGCCCTCTGCGGTCAGCCGGAAGCCCGTGCGCAGCGCCTCGTGGCGCCGCACCACGCCGTCCAGGGCGGCGCGCAGCGCGTCCGGATCGACCCTGCCCTCCAGGGCGTAGGTGAGCTGCAGGGTGTAGGCGCGCGGGTCGCCGTTCACCTCGGCGTGGAGCCACATGAGGCGTTGCTCCACCGAGAGGGGAACTCGGTGGAGGTCTGCCGCGCGCGGCCGGGCATCGCCTGGTCACCGGCAAGGACGTCCATCATGGGGTGGCTCCTCTTGTTTTGCTGCTTCTCGTACTGCTTCGCGGTGGCAGGCGCACTGCGGCGCAGTGCGACCGGACACCGGGGCCTGCGCCCGAGCCGGGCGCGGCGGCGGGCCCCTCAGCACCGGCTCCGGGCGGGGCGGCCCGGGCGCCGGGTGGGCTATCGGGGCAGGACCGACACGGGTGTGCCGGGCACGGCCGGCGCGAGCGTGTCGTCAACGGGCTCCTCGGCTCCGGCCAGCTCCTCCGCCAGCGGAACCAGGCCGAGCCGGCCGGGACGGTACAGCTGGGATCGCTGGCCCGCCCTCGCGGCGGCGATCACCTCGGCGGCATCCAACGTGGCCAATCGGTCCGTCAGATGTCTGATCAGTTCCTTCGCCTGACGGGTCAGGGCCTCGTCGTCGAGTGGGCGGGCGGGCGACTTCAACTCCCTGGTGATCAACCGCTGCAGCGCCTTGAAGAGCTCCACCGTGCCGATCTCCCGGATGGTGAGCGACAGGTGGGCGGACAGGCCGCGCTGCCCGGTGGCGCGGTGCGCGAAGCCCCGGGGATGTAGAGGACCTCACCGGCGTTCAGCACGGTGGTCAGCAGCGGTTCGCCGTCCGACTGCACGGGACCCGGCCGCCAGTCGGCGCCGGCAGGACCGCCGTGGACATGCCACTCCTTGCTGCCGCTGACCTGGTGCACCAGCACGTCGGCGTCGTCGCGGTGCAGCGGCAGCCCCTGCTGCCCGGGCGGGGTGACGAAGAAAAACGCCTCGACGTGCCGCCCCAGTTCGGCGCCGAGCGCGCGGGTGAGGGCGGCGGTGGGGCCGTGCCACTGCTCGGCACAGCGCAGCAGCAGGGTGTAGCCGTCGTCCAGCAGCGTTCGCACCTTCGTCGCGTCGACGAACCCGGGGTACGCGGTCTGGTGCACAGTCCGGGAACTGCTGTAGGCATCGGCGGGGGCACTGCCGCCGGCCTTCGTCAGATCGACATAGCACGACTGCAGGGCACCGCTCTCCAGCGCCTCGTCCACCGCGGCCAGGGTCAGCGGCGACCATTCGGACGTCGTGGACCGGAACACTCCCGGCTGCTTCCGCCAGTATTCGGCGGTGAACGATCGGGCATCGCCGACAAAATCGGCGATGCCACCGGGATCCAACTCGGTGCTGTCCATGAAGCTCCCCCTCCGGGAACCGACTTCGGTCAAGGATTTCCGGAATATCAAGGCCGCAGCACCGAGTCACCACGGCGCCCGAAGCAAGTCCTTGAATCGCCTGGGAAGACGTTGCGCGAACATTTTCAAGAAGCGCCCTGCCAGGGAAACAGATACTGCCACGCCACTTCGTCTGATTCCAATACCGGCGCCTTCCAAACGCGTTCGCCGAGTCCGTCCGGCGAGCCACCGCAACCACCCTGAGCTGTGAGGATGACAGTTCGATCCGCTCAACAGCTGCATGGCCACGCTGTCTCGCCGGCGAGACACCAGGGCCTCGGCAGGAACACCGGAACCGCCCGGGATAGCGCATGACCGGTCTCCCGGCACGCCCCCTACGGGCCCGACCGGAAATCTCGTGGAATGCTCCGACCCAACGCACCGGGCCTTGATTCCTGGCGGTCGGGCTGCCTAGAGTTCCGTCCTGCCGGCAGGTCGAGCAGAAGCCCGGTTCCGCTGGTTTCAGCAGCCGGTCGACATCGATGCCGGCTGCCGTGAGAGTTCCGGTACCGGCTATCGGCGACCCTGCCGGTGTCCAGCCGGAATTACCTACCAAAAGGAGAAAGAAATGACCGAGATCCAGGTTGACATCGCCGCCCTGACCGACGAGGAGCTGGACGACATCGTCGGTGGCGGCGCCGTCACCACGAACAAGGCCTGCATCTGACCTTCGGCACACGCCGAGGATCAGCCACCGCGCACGGCCTGATCCCGGCCGCCCGTCCGGACGGCTTGTCGCGACGGGTGGCCGGCCCGGGGCCGGCGCACTGAGGGGGGTGTGGTTGGGCCCGACCACACCCCCCGGCACTGCCGCTATTCGCCGAAAGGGACAGCCAGGATGACCACTGGACCACGCTTCCGGGCCGAGGCCCTCGCGCACCACCAGCGGGCCGACGGCCTCGGACCGGTGCTTGGCCATGCCCCCTCGGCCCACCGCCCGCGCGACGCGCGCGAGCGACTGCGCTCCGCGGCGGCCCGGCTGCGCAGCCGTAGCGGCCCGCGCATCCCGGTCTGCTACCAGACCCAGGTCAGCGACTGCGGCCCGGCCAGCCTAGTCATGACGCTGCGTCACCACGGCATCGAGGCCGATCTCGACGCCGTGCGGGCCCGCGCGGACGCCGGACGCAACGGAGCATCGGCGCGCACCCTGCTCGAACTCGGCCGCAGCTTCGGCCTCAACGGCCGCGGCGTGCGCACCGATCTCGACGGGCTGACGCACCTGCCGCCCGGCACCATCCTCTTCTGGAACTTCAACCACTTCGTGGTGCTGGAATCGGCGACCGAGCACCACGTGGACATCGTCGACCCGGCCGCCGGCCGCCGACGGCTGAGCCGGTCCTCGGTCGCCGAGGCCTTCACCGGTGTGGCGCTGGAGTTCGACCGACCGCTGGCCGGTGCGGGCGGGGGCCGCCAAGGGCGCCCGGCCCAGGCCGCGAGCCCCTGGCGGCAGTTGCTGCGGCTGGTCCCACGCGGCCGCGAGCTGCGCCGGCTAGCCGCCGCCTCGGCGGCTCTGACCGCCTTCGAGTTCGTGCTGCCGCTCACCGTCAGCTACCTGGTCGGCCAAGTGCTGCCGAACCGGCGGACCGGACTGCTCTGGCCGGTCATCACTGGCCTGGGCGTGCTTTGCCTGCTCTTCCTGCTCCTCCAGGTGATCCGCTCCTTCCTGGTGACCCGACGTCAGGCCAGCGTCGAAAAGGAGCTGACCTGGGGGGTGATGACGCACCTGGCCTCACTGCCCTACGACTTCTTCACCGTGCACAACGCCGGCGACCTTGCCATGCGAGTGCGGACCAGCAGTGTGCTAAACCAGGTGCTGAGCCTCACCGCCGTCTCGGCGATCTTCGACAGCGCGCTGATCGCGGTCTACCTGGCGGCCATCGTCGTCGCCGATCCGGCGCTCGCCGCGCTGGTGGTGCTGTTGATCCTGCTTCAGGTCCTGGTGCTGTCGTTCGCCTGGCGCCGACAGGCCGAGTTGAGCCATGAGGTGCTGGAGCGTCAGACCAAGACCCAGGACCAGCTGGTGGAGCTCCTGGAGAGCATGACCACGCTCAAGGCCGCGGGCCTGGAGGCGGCCGCCGCGGAACGCTGGTCGCACACGCTGGTGCGCGAGGTCAACAAGCGGCTGACCGCCCGGCGGAACGCCGCGCTCACCACCTCGGTCAGCCGGGCGATCCAGTTCACCGCACCGGTCGCAGTCCTGCTGGCCGGTGCCTGGCGGGTGCTTGCAGGCCACGGCTCGCTGGGTGACACCCTGGGCTTCATGGCGCTGACGATCGCGCTCTTCGCACCGCTGGAGGGCATGTTCACCGCCGCCGCCCAGCTGGCCGCGATCCGGCCGGCGCTGGCCCGGCTCGACGACCTGCTGCGCAGCCCGGCCGAGCCGGGCGGCCTGCCGCTGCCCGCGGCCGGACCGGGCCGCCTCACCGCCGAGGCCGTGTCGTTCCGCTACCGCGGTGCCCCCGCCCCGTCGCTCTCCGGCGTCGACCTGGACATCGCCCCGGGCAGCTTCGTGGCGATCATCGGCCGCTCCGGCTCCGGGAAGTCCACCCTGGGCATGCTGCTGGCGGGGCTCCACCTGCCGACCTCCGGCACCATCCGGGCGGACGGAATCGACCTGACCGAACTGGATCGCCCCGCGTACCGCCGGGAGATCGGCTACGTCAACCAGAACGCCCACCTCTTCGGCGGTTCGATCAGGGAGAACATCGCCTTCGGCGGCGACGACGTCAGCCCCGCCGACCTCAAGGAAGCGGTCCGGCTGGCCCGGATCCACGAGGACATCGCGGCACTGCCGCTCGGCTACGACACCCTGGTCGGACCGGGCGGGCACGGCCTCTCCGGCGGGCAGCGGCAGCGTGTGGTGCTGGCCCGGGCCCTGGCCAGGAAACCGCGGCTGCTGGTGCTCGACGAGGCCACCAGCGCGCTGGACCCCGCGCTGGAGGAGGAGATCCTCGGCGGGCTGCTCGGGTCGGGCATCACGGTGGTGGCGATCGCACACCGGCTGACGGTACTGGAGCGCGCCGACCACGTCGTGGTGATCCGCGACGGCCGGATCGTCGAGGCCGGAACGCCAGGTGAACTGCTCGCCCGCGGAGGGGAGTTCCTGTGTCTGACCTGAGCACTCCGCTCACCGCCGAGCGGCTCCCGCTCGGTTACGAGCAGGACTGGTACCAGGCGAACACCCGGGGTGGCACCGGCGCCCACAAGAACGTCCGGATCTCCTTCCGGATCCTCGGCCCGCTGGTCCCGGAGGCCCTCGACGAGGTCGTCCGACGCTTCACCGCCCGACATGACGCGCTCCAGCTGCAACCGCTGCCGGGGCCTGATGGCACCGGAACCACCGGGCAGTACCTGCGCCCGTTGGGAGCCGGGGAGCCGGTCATGCTGCGCGAGAGCGTCACCGCGCGCTCGGCCGAGCAGTTCTCGCGCTACGCCTCCGCCCTGCTCTCCCGGGACTTCACCGCCCCCTGGGCCGGTGACGGCGACCGGCCGTTCCGCGTGCGGTTGCTGCGCTACGAGCCGGACCACCATGCGCTGTTGGCCACCTTCCAGAACCTGGTGTTCGACGGGCGCGCGCACCACCTGTTCGCCAGTGAACTGTGGCGGGACTACCAGGCGCTGGTCCAGGGCGATCCGGTGCCGGACACCGCCCCGTCCTTTGCCGCCGCCGTGGCCCGCCAGCGCACCGGCTTCGGGCCGGAGCACCTGGCCCGGGCCCGGGCGAGCTGGCGCAAGCGCCTGGAGTTCGCCGCCCGCCATCCCTGGCGGCAGCCGGCCTCCGCGGCGCCGACCGAAGGTGGAACGCTCCGGATCGAGCTTCCCGCACGTGCCTGGCCGGCCCTGCGGGAGCGCTGCGCCGAAGCGCGCTGCAGCGTGTCGCAGTGGGTCATCGCCGCCTTCGTCCGGGCAGTGGCCGGGCAGGCCGGACTGCGCCGGGTCGCCCTGTGGACCACGATGGACTCGCGAGGCTTCCGCGATCGGGACCTCGTCGGGATGCTGGCCGGCACCTGCCCCGTGGCCGTGCGCGATCCGGCCGCCGCGCTGCCCGCCGTGCTAGCCGAGGTGCGGGCCCGACTGCTGGAGGCACTGCGGTACCAGCAGTTGACCGCCGCGGAACTCCACGGGCTGGCCGCGGAGCTGGCCGCGGGCGGCGGCGCGTCGCTGGCCCGCGACATCTTCGTCAGCCTGCGCCGCTTCGACGGGGAGTACCCGGTGACCCGTGAGCAGCGGGCGCTGCGGATCACCGCGGACGCCTACCCGCTGCGCCGGATCGCCTTCACCGGCTCCGCCGCCCTGCACCTGCGCTGCACCGAGTTCCGGGACCGCCTCCTCATCGACCTCACGTTCGACGGCCCCCGGGTCGGCCGTCTGCTGGCGCAAGCCATCGCCGACCAGCTGGGCAACGACCTCATGACGGACCGGCCCTAACAGCCACCGCTGCCCGGCCTCCGGCCGCGGGCCACCCCATCGCGGGAGCCCTCACACCTCGTCCGCGGCGGCGGGGGCCGCCCCCGCCGCCGCCCCGGCTGAAGCCGGGGTATCCACGAAAGGACCCTGATGAGCATCCCCAGCCCAGCACCCGGCCACCTCCTCGCCCTGCTGCTGGACGCCGCCGCCCAGGTGTTCGGCCGACCGGTTGCCGCGCACGACAGCTTCTTCGAGCTGGGCGGCGACTCGATCGCCGCGGTCGAGCTCGCCACTGTCGCCGAGCGACTGACCGGCATCGAGGTCGACACGGAACTCATCGTCGAGCAAGCGGACTTCACGGCCCTGGCGGCCGCCCTGACGCCTGCCTCGACAGCACCGGAGGCTGCCCGATGAGCCAACCGTACCTCTGGGACCCGTGGGCGACGGCCGCCGAACAACCCGAGCGCACCGCCGTCATCGCCGACGAGGAACGCTGCAGCTACCGCGAACTGGTCCGCACTGCGGACGCATTCGCCGCAGGCCTGCAAGCGCACCGGGTACCGGCCGGCGCGACGGTGTCCACCGACATCCCCACCGGGCCGCTCTTCTTCGCGCTGGCGCTCGCCGCCCTGCGCCACGGCTACGGCCTGCTACCGGTCGGCCGCGCCTTGCTCGCCTCCGCGACGGGCCACGCGGTACTGCGGAGCATGACGGTGGTCCTACATGTGATGGACGATCAGCCCGCCCGGTGGGCCACGCCCATGCCGCCCTGTCCCGTGCTGACCGCCACCGAGCTGACCGCCGCCGGTGCGGCGGTGCGGCCGCCGACCCCGGCAGCGCGGGCCGGCTACCTGGCCTTCACCACCTCCGGAACGACCGGCGAGCCCCAGGGCGTACCACGCCCCCGCCCACCTCGTCCCTACAGGGGCGTTGCGGTGGCCGAGCGATACGGCGCGGGCCGCGACCTGGGCCCGCACCTGATGGCCAACCCCAGCTACCACCTGGGCACGCTGGGCCCCGCGCTCTATGCGCTGCAGGCCGGCAGCGCGGTCGTCGTCCAGCGCAGTTGGTCGCCCTGCGCCTTCGCCGAGCTCGTCGACCGACACCGAGCGGACAGTGCGATGCTCAGCCCCGACCGGCTGCTCGACCTGGTCGGCGCCGGGCGGGCACCCGCCCGGCGGCTGCGCGTCCTGTTCCACGGCGGAGCCGCCTGCCCGCCCGCGGTCAAGCGCGCCGCGATCGAACTGCTCGGTCCAGTGCTGCACGAGTACTACGGCACCTCCCGGGGCACGCTGACGGAGATCACCGTCCCGCAGTGGCTGGCGCATCCAGGCTCGGTTGGCCGCCCGTTGGCGGGGATCGGGATCGAGATCCTCGCCGCGGGCCGGCCGGTGCCGGCCGGCGAGCTCGGCTCGGTGCACGCCCGGCTGCGCGGTGCGGATCGCGCCGCGGGCGAACCCGACCTGCTGGACACCGGCGACATCGGATTCCTGGACCCCGACGGCTACCTCTTCGTCGTGGGCCGCACCGGGCAGCGCGACCCGCTGGGGGAGCCGCTGCTTGAGCACGGGATCCGCCTGTTGAACGGCGTCTTCGACGTCGCCGTCCTGGGCGGCGCCGATCAGCACTGCTTCGTCGAGAGCAGCCGCTCCGACACCGCCGGACTCAGCGCGGAGGTCGCCGCGACCGCCCGCCGCCTCGGCCTGCTCCCACCGCGGCTCACCGTCGCACCGCCGGGCTCCCTGCCACGGACCCCGAGCGGCAAGATCCACCGGGCCGGGCTGGCCGGGCAACGCGCCGCACAGGGCAGTTGATGAGCGGCGCCGGCCTTATGGCACACCTGTGGCCGACGGTGCACGCGTGCCACCGGCCCACCGGACCCGCAGTGACCGTCCATCAGGACGGTGAGATACAGGCCCGGTTGACCTTTGCCGAGCTGTCCGCTGCAGTGGACCGGTTCGCAAGAGTTCTGACTGGACGTCACATCACCGCTGGCGCAAGAGTGCTACTGGTACTGCCCAACGGGCTGGAGTTCAGCACGGCCCTGCTCGGCGCACTGCGCGCCGGCCTCGTCGCGGTCCCCGCGCCGACTCCCGACCTCGCCCGGCAGGAGGCTCTCCGCGAGCGCATCACCGGCATCGCGGCCGACTGTGCACCCGCGCTGGCAATCACCCTTGAAGATTGGATCGATCAGCTCCACCGGATCCTGCGCCGCCTGCCCGAGCCGCCCGCGCTGCTCAGCTGGGAGCAGCTCGGCCGAGCCGACGGCGCCCCGCCCCGGCGACCGTCCTCGCCACCACCGGTCGCCGCACCGGACGACATCGCCTTCCTCCAGTACACCTCCGGCTCCACCGGCCAGCCCAAAGGCGTGGCCGTCAGCCACCGAGCGCTGCACGCCAGTTGCCACCAGGCGGCGGCGGTCTACGCGGAGACCCCCGCGGACACGGCGGTCACCTGGGTGCCGCTCCACCACGACATGGGCCTGATCACCGGCCTGTTCCGGCCGCTGTTCACCGGCTACGAGTCGGTCCTGCTGTCACCCCGGGAGTTCGCCCGCTCGCCCGCGAGCTGGCTGTCGGCCGTCAGCGCGTTGCGCGGGACGCTGTCCAGCGCGCCGAACTTCGCCTACGAGCACTGCGTGCGCCGGATCTCCCCCGCAGCGGCCGCCGACTTCGACCTCAGCTCATGGCGAGTGGCGCGCAACGCCGGCGAGGTGGTCCACCCCGGCACCGCGGACCGCTTCACCGACCGGTTCGCCGCAGCCGGGTTCCGGGCGAGCGCCTTCTGCCCCTCGTACGGCATGGCGGAGGCGACCCTGACCGTCACCGCCGCGACACCACGGCGGCCGGCCCTCCGGCTGGCCGTCGACCGGGACGAGCTGCACCACGGCCGCGTGCTCCCGGTCGACGACGGCACCACGGCACCGACCATCCGGCTGCTCTCCTCGGGGACGCCGCTGCCCGGCACCCGCGTGGCTATCCGGGCCCGGTTCACCGACCCACCCGACGACGAGCGCACCGACCGGAACACCGACCGACCCACCCGCCAGTACGCCGACCGACCCGGCGACCGCTACCTGCCGGACGGCCAGGTGGGCGAGATCCTGCTGTGCGGACCGCAGTTGTTCACCGGATACTGGCCCGCCGACGGCGCCCGCCCGTCCGCCTGGCACGCCACCGGTGACCTCGGCTTCCGTCACCAGGAACAGCTGTTCGTCCTCGGACGCTGCGACGACACCCTGGTTCACCGCGGCCGGAACTACCACGCGGCGGACGTCCGGACAGCCTGCGCCGCGATCCCGGAACTGCGCCCGGGCCGGTGCGCCGCGCTGGCCGGTGCACCGGACGCCGACCGGTCCGGCACCGAACGGGTGGTTCTGGTGGCGGAGTTGGCGGACCCCGCCGAGGCGCCCAGTGCCGAGCTCGCGCTGCGGGTAAAACGTGAACTCGCCCGCACCCTCGACCTCTACGTCAGCGATGTACACTTCCTCGCCCCGGGCACCCTGCCGATGACCACCAGCGGCAAGATCCGGGTGGCAGAGACCGCTCGCCGGCTGCGGCTCGGCACTCTGCCACCCCGTTCGCCTGCGGCGCCTCATTGAGCCGGCGGCCGCTCCCCTCCCCGCGCCACTGACACTGCCTGGTCGGCCAATCTCATCAGCCACCGCACCACATCGCCGTCCTCGCACTGCGCTGCCTGCTGCCAACTGGTCCACTGCTCCGCGGCGAGCTCGAACCGCAGTTGCGGCCGCAGCAGCGCGCACGGCTGCGGCGGCGGCACCAGCTGGCCGCGCAGCCGGCGCCGCAGCTCGGCCTTGGACCACCGGTGCTCCAGTGCCCGGTCCAGCCAACGGTCCTGCTCGGCCGGTGGCAGCGCTGCCACCTCCTGGTGGTGCTGGAAGCTCAGCGCCTCACGCCGCCGGGCCACCTCGAACTTCCGGGCGACCCACGCGTAGTTCCGCAACGTCTGGTAGTCGAGCATGGTCCCGCTGATCGCCGTGCGGTACCGCCCGGGATAGGTGCTCGCGCCGTACACCAGCCAGTCGCCGGCCCACCACGCTGAGGAGTTGCCGATCGCCCCCAGCTGCTTGCCGACCCGCAGCCAGGCCGCCAGCGGCAGCCCCCGTGGCATCCGCAGCGACGTGCTCAGCGCCTGCACCGGGCCGCCGCCCACCCCTACCCTCGCACCGACCGCCGGGCCCCCGGTCGGCTGACCTGGCGTGCCCGGCCGCCCGGCCGCCGGAACAGCACGCCGCTCCGGTCCGCCCAGGATCGAACTACGGGACTCGGGCATGTAATACCCCCTTGAGGTGCTTCGCGGTGAACGTGTGCGGAAAGCTCCACGCACTTCGTTAACGCTAGGAAGCGCTGTTCAACACTCCGTCGACGACCGTTCAACGGCCACTGGTTGTTTGGAACGAGTGAGATCCGATTCCACGGGCCACTCCCGCCGGCTCCATCCGCCACGTTGTTCACAAGCGGGATGGAGGGCCGTTCCAGCTGCTGCGGTCACGGCTCGTCCAGCTCCAGCACCACGGACACCCGGTCCGGAAGCAGCACCTGCACACCTTCGAAGGCGCGATCGGCGCCTACGCCCGCGACGTCGAGGAGCACACGCCGATCCATCCCGAGCACGCGGCCTCGGTGCTCGACGAGAGGGCCGCCGACGACGCGGTCTCCACCGTGGACCCGGCACGTGCTTTGTCTGGGGCCCCCGCTACCTGACGCCCAACGGACGGTGCCGCATCCTCGGTTCCTTCGTCCACGGCTCCATGGCCAACGCCGTCCCGCAGGCCATCGGCGCGCAGTTCCTCGACCGCGGCCGCCAGGTGGTGTTGCTGTCCGGGACGGTGGGTTCTCCGTGCTGATAAGCGACTTCCTGGCGCTCGTACAGAACGAGCTGCCGGTGAAGGTCGTGGTCTCCAACAACTCCTCGCTCGGCATGGTCTGGAGGGAACGGTCGACGGTCTGCCGTCGTACGGCACCGTCATCGGCGCACCCGTTCAGCGTCACCGGGTACGGCTGTGCGCTGCCGGCGAAGCGGACGCAACTCACGACTGGTCACAAGAAGCGTGACCCCTCGGTGCCAACAAGCGTGTCCCGCTGACCGGAAGATGCCGGCTCGCCTGGTCCTACTGCTCCAGGATGCGCACGGCGCGGTCGATCGCCAGCAGGTCACCGTCCTTGACGGCTCGCCGGAACGCGACGGAGAACAGCCGCTCCAGGCGCATGTGGTGGACGATGCGCAGCTCGTCCACGGCAACGTCGAGTTCGGTGTGCCGCTCCCGCAGGGCGGTGCTGACGTCCTTGCAGGCGTAACGGATCAGCACGGCGTCGGCTGGCGGCTCCTTGCCCTTCGGCCGCCCGCCCGAGCACGATCTGCGCGACATTCGCGCATGGAGCCCTGATCACCAGCCTCCACGCACCGGCGACCGATCGCTCTGCTCTCCGTTCCGCCGGTGGTCGCGCTGGGCCTCTCGTTCACCGCGACCGCGTGCAGTGCGAAGGTCTTGGCCCGCACCGACCCCGGCCCGGTGCCGTCGTCGCCTCCGCCACTCCGATGGGACCTGCCGGCCCGTGCCGCGGCAACGGCCCTGCTGGTCACCGCGCCGACCTCCGCCGCGGCGCGGCTCGGCCCCAGCACGACCGGTGTACTCGCACCCTTTCCCATCGGCACCAGCGTCACCGCCGCCTTCGCACTCGCCCAGGGCGGACCGGCCGTGGCGGCGGCGACCCTACGTGGCGTCCTGCGGGGCCTGTGGGGCTTCGCCGTGTTCTGCTTCCTCGTCGCCGTACTGGCCGAACCGCTCGGCGGCGGACCCGCCTTCGGTATCGCCATCGCCTGCACGCTCGTGCTCCAACTGGGCATCGGGCGCCTGCAGTCAGCGCGGGCCGCACAGCGGACTCCCCGCGCAGCCCGCGCAGCGTAGACCAGTCCCACCGGGGCTCGGGGAACGGCGCCCAGACCCCGGAGTGCATCCGCCGGTCACATCAGCCGGAATGTTCTAGCCGTACCCGGTTCAGCCCTTCAGGAACGGTAGCGGTGGAGGAAGGTCTCGACGAGGAAGCGGGCCAGGTCGGTGAGCCGTTCCGGGGGGTAGGTGGCGGGGTCGCGCAGGAGCAGTCGGCCGCCGTCCTCGAGGGTGGTGAGCAGGACGTGGGCGAGGAGGTCGACGTCGACGGTCTCGCCGCCGGGCCGGTCCTGGAGGAGCCGGCGGACGGCCTCGGCGAAGCGGGCGCGGATGTCGGCCTCGGTGGCCTCCTTGTACCTGCGTACCGGTGCGGGTGAGGTGTCGACGGGCAGCAGGATGGCGCGCCAGCGTGCGGGGTGGGCGAGGACGGCGTCGTAGAAGCCGCGGGCGACGGCGGTGAAGGTGTCGGCGGGGTCGGCGCCGGCCGGGTCGGTGGTGATGACGTCGGCGAGCTGGGCGAGGGCGCGCTCTCCCTCGCGTTCGAGCAGGTCGCGCAGGAGGTGGTCGGAGTCGGTGAACTGGCCGTAGACCACCGGCCGGGTGACGCCGGCGAGGCGGGCGACGGAGTCGACGGACACCGCGGCGACGCCGGCGGTGTTGATGATCTCCAGTGCGGCGTCGAGCAGTTGCTCGCGGCGCTCGGCCGGCGGCATCCGCGGAGCGTAGGGCCGCTTGGGGGTGGTCTGCGCTCTGGCCATGTCCCGGATCGTACCTTGCGAAGCTACACAGCTGAAGCTACGGTACTGAAGCTACATATCCGTAGCAATTGCCGGAGACGCGACGACCTACGACAACGAAGACCGGAGCCTGAAGCACATGCACGACCAGACCACGACCACCTTCCCCCAGGAGATCCTGGACGAGTGGGCCGCTACGGGAATCGACCTGCCGGCCGTCTTCTCCCTGGGCGCGCTCTGCGACCGCATGGGGATCCGCATCCAGCACGCCTCCGCCGACCGCGTAGTCGGCACGCTCCCCGTCGAGGGCAACGCCCAGCCCTACGGCCTCCTGCACGGCGGGGCCTCGGCCGTCCTCGCCGAGAGCCTCGGCTCGACGGCAGCGGCACTGCACGGAGGCCCCACCAAGTACCCCGTCGGAGTCGACCTGAACTGCACGCACCACCGCAGCGTCCGCTCCGGCCTGCTGACCGGAGTCGCCACCGCCGCGCACCTCGGCCGCACCACGGCGACCTACGAGATCGTCGTCACCGACGAGACCGCCCGACGGGTGTGCACCGCCCGCCTCACCTGCCTCCTGCGCACCGCCGACTGAACGGCTGACCGGGGCCACCCAGAGAAGGTGGCCCTGGTCGACCGTGTGTCCCACCGGTCCCCGCAACGCGGATCGCCGCCCAGTGCAGGCAGCGGGCGGCGATCCGGGTCAGCAGGGGAAACCGACGGCAGCGTGGGTCACTTGACGATCGGCTGGCTCATCTCGCAGCCGCCCTGGCCGTTGTTGGCGTCGTTGGACCAGGTGGACTGCATCGCGAACGACCCGGTGGAGAAGTTGACGTTGGTGGCGGCGCCCGGGCCGGTGTTCTTCCAGGCGCACTTGTCGCCGTTCTCCCAGCCGGCGCTGTCGCTCCAACCACCCATCGGGTTCTGGTCGGTGATGGTCTCGGCGGACGGGTTGTCTACCCAGCTGCCGGCCAGCGCGCCACCTCCGGGTAGCCCACGTGCGCGGCGTCCTCCGGGCGCAGTCGGTCAACTCGGCTCCCGGCGGGGACGCCGTGCGGCGTGAAAACGACTGGTGCTCGGGCCGACCTGTTGTCACGCGCCCGAGCTGATCCATGTCCAGGCGAGTTCCTTGACCCACGTGGCGGCCTCGTCGGCCCTGGCCGGGGGTGCACCGACGACGACGAGTTCGGTGACGCCTGCTGCGGCAAGCTCGGGCAGGTGCTCCGGGGTGCCGTCGCTCGGGGCGACGGCGACCGTGAGCTCCTCGAGATCGCGACCGTGCCGGGCGCACTCCTGCGCGAGAACGGCGATGTGTGCCGGGATGTCGGCCACGGACACGTTGAAGCCGTACCAACCGTCGGCGAGCGTGACCGCGCGCCGCAGTGCGGTGTCGCTGTTGCCGCCGATCACGACCGGAAGCCGGCCGTCGCGCAGCGGCTTGGGGTTGACCCGGATCGCGTCGAACCGGGTGAACTCTCCGGTGTAGGAGGCGGGGTCCTGGGTCCAGAGGGTGCCCATGGCGGCGAGGTACTCGTCGGTGCGGCGCCCGCGTCCCGTGAAGGGGACTCCGAGAGCGGCGAACTCCTCGGCCGACCAGCCGACGCCTACACCGAGGCTGAACCGTCCGGCGGACAGTACATCAAGTGTGGCGGCCTGTTTGGCGACCAGGACCGGGTTGTGCTCGGGCAGCAGGAGTACCCCGGTGGCGAGTTCGATCCTGTTGGTGACCGCTGCCGCGAAGCTCAGGGCGAGCAGTGGGTCCAGCCAGTCCGCGTCCGCGGGTACGGCGATCCGGCCGTCCGCGGAGTAGGGGTAGCGGGAGGCGGGCTTGTCCACGAGCACCACGTGCTCGCCGCACCACAGCCTCGCGAAGCCGTACGCCTCCGCGGCCGTGGCCACGGCCCGGATCACCTCGGGACGGGCACCGTCACCGATACCGAGCGCGTGCAGCCCTACCCGCATCCAGCGCACCTCCTGCCCCACCCTAGCCACAGGGACGCGGACACGAGCGACGCGGCACGCCGTCTGCCGAGAGCCGAGGCGCCGCCGGCGAACGAGCCGCCGGCCCGCTGGGCTGCCTACCCCCGGGCGGGGGCGCCGTGCGGTGTGAAGCCATGTGGGGCTGGTGCCCGCCCGGTCGACTCCGCTTGCCTCTTGGGATCCTGAGCGCCCGGACCGGGTGACGCGGAAGCCGGCAGGACGGCCAGGGACCGCCGCGCACGGGCTCAGCGGCCGAGCGCGCAGGCGCAGCGCCCAGCGGTCGACTGCGCGGGCTCAGCGGTCGACGCCGCGGGCTCAGCGGTCGAGTGCGCGGGCGATGGGGAGCGTGTCGGAGGTCTGCCGCAGCTGGCTGATCTTCCCGGCCCGCACGGTGAAGACGTGCGCGAAGCGCGAACTCACCGCCTTGCCACCGGTAGTGGTCCCGAGGTAGCGGCCGAGGACGATGACGTGGTCGCCGTCCTCGAAGAACGCGTCCCCGACGCAGCGGAACTCCTCGAAGTCGGCGAGGAACGGGAAGAAGTCGCCGATGATGCGGTCAAGGCCTTGGTGCACACCGCCGTTGGGGAAGCCCTCGGCGATGTCCCAGCGCGCGTCCTCGGCGACCACGGACCTGATGACGTCCAAGTCGCCCTTGGCGCCGTAGAAGCGGCGGACGACGTCGATCTGTGCGGAGTCGTACACGGTGTCCCCTCTCGACCGGTTGCCTGGACCAGCAGGCTGTACGACCAGCTGGCTGCAGGACCAGCGGGCCGCACGATCACGATACTCAACTCCGGATTGCCGAAGCCCGTTTTCGCGATGGGCGCCGCCGTGGCCGGCCGCCACTGCGTGGATCGAGGGGGTGTCCGGACCGCCGGAGCGCCCCCGCGCCGGTGGGCCGGGCGCGGGGGCGCGGCGTGTCCGTCAGGCGCGGATCAGGAGGTGATGCTCGTGGTGCTGAGCACCGGGCTCGGGGACGGGTAGCAGGCGGTGGGGACCGACACGGTGAAGAAGAGCTCCGGCACAGTGGCGGTGAAGGTGAGGCCGGGGCTGGAGTAGCTGCTGCCGGCGAGATGGGTGCTGACGGTGCCGCCGGCCGCGCCGGCGGTCAGCTTGAGGGTGATGGTGGGCAGGGTGAACGCGCTGCCGCCGGCGATCGGCCCGGGCACCTTGAGGCTGATGGTGCCGCCGCTGACGCTGGTGCTCGGCGCGCCGGAGCCCAGGCCGGAGCCGCCGGACAGGCTCACGCCGCTGAGCGAGGCGTTGGCGGGAACGGGCATCGACAGCGTGATTCCACTGATCGAGTTGATGGTGTTGCCGTTCACCGAGGACGGCACGGTCAGGGCGCCGGGGGCGATGGTGACGCTGAAGGCCTGGCCGGTCGTCACGGTGGCGGGTGCGGTGGCATTGGCGCTGGCGCTCAGGGCGAACGTCTGCGCCGAGCCGATCGGCGGGGTCGCCTGGCACTGGAAGGGCAGTGCGCTGGTTTGCGCGGTGGCCGGGGCCGCCGCCAGGCCGCCCAGGGCGACGGCGGCGGCGAGCAGGAGCGGGGCTCGCAGTGCGACGGGCAGTGCTCTCATCTGGTACCTCCGGGAACCCCGGCGCCGGCCGGGGTTGGCAGGGCCGTCCGGCGCTCCGGGCGGCGGGACGATGCGTCACCCCGGCGGATGCGCCGGTGGGGCGGCTCATCCGTTGGTCGGCCGGTGGACCCGGCGCGGTCGGGCTCGCACATGGCCGGGGCCGAGGGCGTGCCGCGGTCCCGTACGGGGTGGGGGAAGGTGCTGAGTGACCGTCAGGATGAGCCTGCCGGTGCGGGGTTCTGGTGCACGGGGAGCCGGTCGGGCCGGTGCGGGTGCAGCGGAGTCCTCGCCATCCAGCGGACGCTCCTGATGGAAACATGTCACCACATCCACCGGTTGCTGTACAGCAGGCGTGCGATGACCGTTTGCCTGACCAACGGCCCGGCCCCCGCAGCTCGCTGGGACCGCCCCACCGGCGCGGCAGCGGAATCTGTTGCGTGGACGACCCATCGGGCCTACGGTCAAATGTGTCGTACGAGCGGCCGATGGTGCGGTGACACCTCGTGAGCCGCCGACAGTGACGCGGCCCCGGCCGGCCCGCTGATCCTTCAGGCCATCCTCTTGATGCACCTTCCGGTCCAGCCGTCTCCAGAAGGGAAATCAGCCCGGCCTACGACCGTCGGACCGGAACGCTCTCGGGATTCACACCGGGTGGCGACGCTGCGTCGCCCCATGGAAGAGATGCGGTTCCTGATGCAACCTCTCCTTGAGGACCGCGGGACCGTTGCCGCACAGCGCCAACAGTTCACGCAGTCCGGCTACCTCGTCATCCCCGGCCTGGTGCCGCCTCCCCTGGTCGAGCGGCTCACGGCCGAAGTCGACCACTGGGTGGACGACGGCCTCCGGGCCCGTTCCATCGCCTGCTGCACCGATCCGGCCCGCCAGGGTCCGCCGCCGGTGATGGAGTTGGAGCTGCCGGCGCACGGCGAACTCCTGACCCACCAGCCGCTGCTGGAGCTGACCGCCGAGTTGCTGGGTGCCCCGTTCGTCTTCCACCATCTGCACAGTGACCGGCACAGCGCCCGGTTGCCCGGCAAGCCATGGCATCACGACCGTGAGCCGAACACCCGCGGGGACCTGTCGCTGACGATGGTGCACGCGCTGCACTACCTGGGCGGTCTCGACGACACGATGGACAGTCTGGTCGTGCTGCCCGGCTCCCAGCGCGAGGCGGCCGAGAAGTCCGTGCGCGCCCGGCTGGACACGGCCGAACTCCCGGGCGAGGTCATCGTCGGCCGGCTGCCGGCCGGATCGACCGTGCTCATCAACTCCGCTCTGTTCCATGCCCGCAGGCCTCGCAGGCCCCGCAGGCCCGCCGCGACCGGCGCGGGGAAGCCGCGCTACTTCGTCGACGCCTCCTACTGCCAGACCGGGGCGCAGTGGTGGCCCGTGAAGCCGTACTGGCGCCACATGCTGACCAGGGCACGGGAGTTGGGGCTTGACGGCGGCCGGTGGCCGGAGCTGTTCGCGGAGCGGCACTTCACCGAGTACGCCGATCTCCGCTCGCCCGGGGAGGACTTGAGGAGGCTGGCGGCATGAGGATCCTCGCACCAGTGGCGTTCGACCGGGTGCGGCTCGCGTATCTGCGCGACCATCCCGCCGAGCGGGCGCACCCCGGGAACAGCAACCGTGACGGGGTGGAGAACCTGTGGCGGGCCGAACAGTCGCTCGGCTGCTGGCATGCCGTGCTGCTGTCCAGGGCGGAGGTGCTCGGTGTGGTGCTCCCGTGGCACACCGGCGAGGGCGGCGGATACGAGCTGGTACCGCGTTCGGGCCTGACGGTGGCCCAGACGGCGGCGAAGTTGCGGGCGCGGCCGACGGCCATCGCCGCGGCGAATCCGGTGTGCACGGCCAAGCTGGCGTTCCTGGCGGACTCGCCGCTCACGCCGGTCTATCTGAGCACCCGGGCGGTGCCGCACTGCGACTACGCGAGTGTCCGTCCGCATGGCGCGCTGGTCCATGTGGACGGCCTGCACCGCATGCTGGCCTGGGAGTTGGCGGGTCGCCTGCCGGAGCACGAGAGGGTGGAGGCGTTCATCGCCGGTGACCTCGGCAGCCTCCCGCGCTCACCCGACGAAGGAGGGCTGAGGGCATGTTCGATGACACGGTGACCGATGTCGGCTGGGACGCCGCCGCCCTGAACTCCAGACGGGACCTGTGGCTCCGCGAACTGACCGATGAAGAGCGGCAGTTGCTGTGGTCCGACGCACTGGCCGGGCAGTGGACCGATGCCGACCGGGTGCGGAAGGCGCTGCACGCCTTCGTGCTGGACAGCAGCCGGACCGTCGGCTTCGCGCACGTCCGCAATCTGGCCGACCCCGCCGGGCTCGGCGACGAGGCCGTCACCGCGGGCCTGTCGTTCCTCCTCCGGGACTGGGGCGTGATCGTTCCGCAGAACTCGCGGGGCGAGTTGGCCCAGGTGCTGCACGACCGCGACGGCGACGGCGCCACCGAGCTCGGCTTCCACTGCGATGCCTGCGACCTGCTGGTGCTGCTGTGCCTGCGGCCCGCCGCGCGCGGCGGCGGCAGCACCAAGCTGGCCAGCGCCCGGCAGGTGTACGACGTGATCGAGCGCGAGCGGCCGGCCGCGATCGCCCCGCTGCGCGAGCCCTGGCTGTTCGACCGGAGCGACCGCGGCGGACGGATCGACGTCACGCCGATCTTCTTCACCCAGCCGGACGGGCTGCTCGGCTGCCACTACCAGCCCCGCACAGTGCGGGCGAGCGCCGAACGGCTGAGCGCGCCGCAGCGGGAGGCACTCGACCTGCTCGACGAGGTGCTCCACCGCCCGGAGACCGCCTTCGGGCTGCGGCTGGCCGCCGGCGAGCTGCTGGTCATCCGCAACAGCCGTGCGCTGCACGGGCGTTCGCCGTTCACCGACGAGCCCGGGGCGCGCTCACGCCGGATGCTGCGCATCTGGCTCAGCGAGCGGGAGGCATCGTGAGCACACCGACCCACGAGCGGATCGCCCTGGTCACCGGCGCCGGTAGCGGCATCGGCCGAGCGAGCACCCTGGCCCTGCTGGCGCACGGCTGGTCGGTGGTGCTGGTCGGCCGGCGCAAGGCGGCGCTGGAGGAGACCGCGGAACTCTCCGCCGCCCCGCCGGCGCGGATCCTCATCGTGCCGACCGACATCAGGAACCCCGACGAGGTCGACACCCTCTTCGACGCCGTGCGGCACCACTTCGGGCGGCTGGACCTGCTGTTCAACAACGCCGGGGCACCGACCCCCCGCCACCCCGTCCCGGACGTCTCGCTCGACGACTGGAGCCTGGTGATGGAGACCGTCGCCACCGGCACCTTCCTGTGCGCCCGAGCGGCGTTCCGGCTGATGCGGCATCAGCGGCCGGGCGGCGGCCGCATCATCAACAACGGTGCCCCGTCCGCCTACACGCCGCGCCCGAACTCGGCCGTCTACACCGCGGCCAAGCACGCCGTCCTCGGCCTGACCCGCGCCATCTCGCTGGACGGCCGCCCCCATGGCATCACCTGCGGCCAGATCGACGTGGGCAATGTCGAGCCGCCCGACGGCCGACCCCAGCCCCCGGCCCTCCAGGCCGACGGCACGCTGGCCGCGGAGGACACCATCCCGGTCGAGCGGTTCACCGAGGCGCTGCTGCTGATGGCCTCGATGCCGCCCGACACCACCGTGCAGTTCCTCACCGTGCTCCCCGCCGGCATGCCCTTCATCGGCAGGGGCTGACCTCAGCGGCCGAGAGAGAGGCGAGCGAACCATGACGATCATCCACACGGCGGATGAACTGCTCGACAGCGACATCTGCCTCGACCTCAGGAGCACGCTCGGCATTCCGCTCCACCTCAAGTGCGAGGGCTTCAACTTCGCCGGCTCCGTCAAGATCAGGGCAGCGGTGTCCATGATCGCGGCCGGCCTCCAACAGGGCCTGATCACTGCGGACTCCACCCTCGTCGAATCCTCCTCCGGCAATCTGGGCGTGGCGCTGAGCGTGGTCGCGGCGGCGAAGTCACTGCGCTTCGTCTGCGTGACCGATCCCAAGTGCAATCCGGCGACCGTCAAGCTGATGCGCGCGCTGGGCGCCCGGGTCGTGGTGGCCGACACCCCGGACGGCAGCGGCAGTTACCTCGCGGCCCGCAAGGCGCTGGTGCGGGAGCTGTGTCTGCGCCACCCGGGATACGTCTGGCTCAACCAGTACCAGAACCCGGCCAACTGGCTGGCCCACTACGAGACCACCGCGCCGCTGATCGCCAAGCAGTTCCCCGCACTTGACGCGCTCTTCGTCGGCACGGGCACCGGCGGCACCCTCACCGGCTGCTCCCGGTACTTCCGGGAGAACCGGGCGGACGTGCGGGTCATCGCCGTGGACAGCGTCGGTTCGGTGAACTTCGGCATGCCCGTGGGCCCGCGCCACCTCCCGGGCGTCGGTGCCAGCGAACGCATGCCGCTGCTCGACGCGGCCCGGGTGCACGACCTGGTGCAGGTGCCGGAGGAGGACACGGTGCGGATGTGCCGGCGGCTGGCCCGGCGGGGATTCCTGCTCGGCGGCTCCACCGGAACGGTGGTCAGCGGCGCCGCCCGCTGGCTGGCGGACCACGACCCGGCGGGCGACCTCACCGCCGTGGCCGTCTCCGCCGACAACGGCGAACGCTACATCGACACGGTGTACGACGACTCGTGGGTCCACCGCACCTACGGCGCGGTGCTCGACTACCTCGAGGAGTCATGATGAGCCGGCAGCTCGGCCCTCCGCCGTTCTGCGTCGTCCCGGGGCAGGCCGTGCAGCAGAGCCTGCGGGGGCGCCGGGCGGAGGTCATCGCCCTGGTGGAGGACGCCTACCGGCTGCACGGGCAGCGGCAGACCGTCAACCCGCCGTCGTACTTCCTGCGCTTCCCCGACCGGCCCGATGCGCGCATCATCGCGCTGCCCGCGTCGGTCGGCGGCGGCATCGGAGTCGACGGGATCAAGTGGGTCTCCAGCTTCCCCGGCAATCTCGGCCTGGGTCTCCCTCGCGCCTCGGCGCTGCTGCTGCTCAACGATCCCCGGACCGGCTACCCCTTCGCCTGCCTGGAGGGCTCCATCATCAGCGCGGTGCGCACCGCGGCGTCCGCCGCCTGCGCCGCCCGCCGGCTGACCGCCCCGCGCGGCGCCCCGCGCCGGGTCGGCTTCTTCGGTACCGGGCTGATCGCCCGCTTCGTCCACGAATACCTGTCCGAACTCGACTGGGATGTCGAGGAGTTCGGCGTCTTCGACCGCGACGGCCGATACGCCGCATCGTTCGCCGCGCAGGTGCTCGAACCCACCGGCCGCCCGGTCCGGGTGTACAGCCGGCCCGAGGAGCTGGTCCGCGGCGCCGATCTACTGGTCTTCGCCACCACGGCGGCCGCACCGCATGTCGTCGCGCCCGCCTGGTTCGACCACAACCCGGTCGTGCTGCACATCTCGCTGCGGGACTTGGGCACCGAGGTGATCCTGCGCAGTGTCAACGTGGTCGACGACGTCGAGCACGTGCTGAAGGCGGACACCTCCGTCCACCTGGCCGAACAGCGGACCGGCACCCGGGAGTTCCTGCACGCCACCCTCTACGACCTGCTCACCGGCGCCTTCACGGCCCCGCCCGACCGGCCGGTGGTGTTCTCGCCGTTCGGGCTGGGCGTGCTGGACCTCGCCGTCGGTGCCTATGTGTACCAGCAGGCCGTCGCAGCCGGTGGTGCCGTTCCGATCAGCGGGTTCTTCCACGAGCTCGACCGCCACCGGACCGCCGAGGCCTGAAGCACGGCAGTGCGCCCCGGAGCGCACTGCCGTGGCTGGTCAGAACTGGTTCTGGGCTGCCGCGATCGCCTCCCGGATCCGGTGGTAGGTGCCGCAGCGGCAGATGTTGCGGATCTCGTCGTAGTCGGCGTCACCGAGCTGCTTCCCGGCGGCCCGCGCCTGGAGCACCTTGGCGACGGCGGCCATGATCTGGCCGGGCTGGCAGTAGCCGCACTGCGGCACGTCGAACTGCAGCCAGGCCTCCTGCATCGGGTGCAGGTCCTTGCCGACCGTGGCCGGCAGGCCCTCGATGGTGGTGACCTGGTCGGTGGGCTGGACGTCGCCCACCGGCACCGAACAGGGGTTGAAGGCCTTGCCGTTGATGTGGCTGGTGCAGGCCTGGCAGACACCCAGTCCGCAGCCGTACTTGGGGCCGGTCACGCCGAGGACGTCGCGCAGGACCCAGAGCAGCCGGACGTCGTCCTCGACGTCCACGGTGACCTGCTGCCCATTGAGGATGAAGGTGTGCTGAGGCAAGGGGGTGGGCTCCTAGTACGCGCGGCTCAGGCCGTCGGTGGGCGACTGCGGGATCGGCGGGACGGTCGGCAGCGGCGTGAACGCGAGCGGCGCGTCATGGTTGATCGGGAAGGTGGTCGGCATGGTCCCGGTCGCCCGCCCGTAGGCGCAGGCCACCGCCGCCATCGCACCGGCGACCGCCAACTCCCCTGCTCCGCCCGGGGTTCCGGTGGTCGGCGGCATCACGATGATGTCCAGCTCGGTCGGGGTGTTCCACTGCCGGGTGTAGAAGTAGTTGTCCCAACTGCCTTCCTGGAACACCCCGTTCTGCAGGTGCAGGCTGGATGTGAGGGTGATCGCGATGCCGTCCATGATGCCGCCCATCATCTGGGCTTCCAGGCCCTTGGGGTTGACGGCCAGGCCGACGTCGACCGCGCACACCACCTTGGTGACGCGCGGGCCGGTGACGGCGTCGGGGATCTGCCGGTTGACGGTGGCCGGGGTGCAGTCGATCTCGGCCAGCACGGCGACGAACCCGTGGTACTCGGGGTGGATCGCGATGCCCTGAGCCGTGCCCGGGCCATCGCGCGGCCCCAGTTGCCGACCTGGGCGACCTTGTCGAGGACCGCGACGGCCCGCTGGTCCTTCAGGAAGTCGCGGCGGAACTTGTAGGCGTCCTGCCCCATCGCGGCGGCCAGTTGGTCGACGATCAGCTCTTGGGCGCAGCGGACGTTGGGCGAGTAGATGTTGCGCATGCTGCCGGTGTGGAAGCCGTTGTCGATCTCGGTCAGCAGCTGGGTGGTGAGGCCGAAGTTGTACGGGGTCTGCTGGGTGAGGGTGAAGATGGTCTCGGAGAAGGCGAGTCCGCCGACCGGCAGCTTGGCGGCCAGCGAGGTGATGATCTCGCCGAGGCCGTGCCCGAACTCGGTTGCCACCGAGGTGTGCCGCTGGTCCATGGTGAGCACCTGGCCGAGCGTGTAGGTGGCCCGCACCCGGGAGGTGGACATCGGGTGGACCCGGCCATGGCGGAAGTCGTCGGTGCGGTGCCACATCAGCCGCACCGGCTTGCCCAGCTTCTGGGAGACCTCGGCGGCTTCCAACGCGGCGTCGTGGAACAGCTTCCGGCCGAAGGAGCCGCCGCCCTGGGTGCAGTGGACGGTCACGGCGGTCACCGGCAGGCCCAGCTTGAGCGCGATCTCCTCCTGCGCCGTGATCGGTGCCTTGACGCTGGCCCAGATCTCGGCGCGGTCCGAACGGACGTCGGCGACGGCGCAGTTGGTCTCCAGCGGGCTGTTGCTGGCGAAGTGGAAGGTGAAGCGGGCGTCGATCGCCTCGGTGAGCAGCGGCAGCGGCGGGGTGACCAACGGGTTCTCGGCCGCGCGGAGTTCGGCCAGCACCGTGGCGTCGGTGGCGTGGTCCTCGCTCCCCGGGCCCCAAGTGACCTGCAGCGCCCGCACCGCGTCGATGCACTGCCCGAAGGTGCGCCCGCGCACGGCCACGCCCGTGGAGACCACGGCGACGTCCGTGATGCCCGGCATGGCCTGCACCGCCGCCAGGTTCTGCACGGAGACCACCGTGCCGTTGATCGTCGGCGGCCGGCAGATCATCGCGGGCATCGCGCCCGCCGCCTTGACGTCCATCGCGAACTGCTTGCGGCCGGTCACCGCGTCCAGGGCGTCGATCCGGTTCTGCGGTGTGCCGATGACCTTGAACGCGGACGCGGCCTTGAGGGTCACCGAGATCTGAAGGTTCGTCAGACTGGCGGCCTTGACCGCGAGTTCGGCGTAGCTGAGGGAGCGGCCGTCGGGGGCGGTGATCACGCCCTGGAGGGCGGAGAGCGCGGAGAGCGGGGCGCCCAGCTCCGCCGCGGCCGCCTCCAGCAGCCGCTGCTTGGCCGTGGCGGCGGCGACCCGCACCGGGGTGTAGGTGGAGATCGTGCTGTTGGAGGCGCCGGTGAACTGGTTGAAGATCAGCTCCGGTCGGGCGTCGGCCAGGGTGACCTGCACCTTGTCCAGCGGCAGGTCCAGCTCCTCCGCGATCAGCATGGCGGTGGAGGTGGTCACCCCCTGCCCCACCTCGGCGCGCGGCAGGGCGAAGGAGGCGGTGCCGTCCGGGTTCATGGTGATGGTGATCAGGTTGGCCGTCAGCAGCGTGGCATCGGTCAACATGTCGTTGAGGTCGTAGAGTTCGGCCGGCTCCGGCAGGCTGGGCACCGCGGCGGCGGCCTTCGGCGCGGCCGCGGTCTCGCCCAGCTGAGCGGCCACGGTCAGCGTCGCGCCCGCCAGCACGAAGCCGAGGAAGCGGCGCCGCCCGATCCCCTCCCCCTCGGATGGGGAAGGCTGTTGCGGGCTCTGGGTAACCATCCACTGACCTCTCGACGAACCGGACGGGCCGTCAGATGGTACCGGGTGCGATCTTTCCCGCGCCGGGCCGCAGGTACACCGCCCAGGTCAGCACCGAGCAGAGCGCGTAGGCGGCCAGGAAGGCCAGGTAGGCGGCGTCGCCGTTGCCACCGGCCAGGAAGGACTGCCGGAAGGCCAGGTTGACCAGCACTCCGCCGAACGCGCCGATGGCGCCTGCCAGTCCGATCAGCGCGGTGGCGCGGCGGCGGGAGTCGTGCTCGGCGGTGGTCGGGTCGGCGCCGGCCTCGACCGCCGCGCGGGCCCGGGCCTGGAAGACGGCCGGAATCATCTTGTAGGTGGCGCCGTTGCCGATGCCGCTCAGCACGAAGAGGGCGGTGAAGCCGGTCAGGAACAGCGGCAGCGAGTCGGCCCGGGAGGCGGCGAACACGATGCCGGTGCCGACGGCCATCAGCAGGAAGGCGCCCAGGGCGATTCCGGCGCCGCCGTGGCGGTCGGCGAGCCGCCCGCCGACCGGCCTGCAGAGCGAGCCCAGCAGGGGGCCGAGGAAGGTGAGGTAGGCGGCCTTCACCGGGGTGTCGAAGGTGTGGTGGAACTGCACCTGGAGCACCTGCCCGAAGGCGAAGCCGAACCCGATGAAGCTGCCGAAGGTGCCGATGTAGAGCACTGACACCACCCAGCTGTGCGGTTCCTTCAGCACCTCGTGCAGCGCGCGCCGGTCGTTCTTCAGCGCGGGGTTGTTGTCCATCTTCAGGGCCGCGCCGAGCGCCGCCAGCACGATCAGCGGGAGGTAGACCAGCGGGACCAGCCTGGGGTGGGCGGCGCCGGCCGTGGCGAGCACGGCCAGGCCGACCAGTTGCACGACCGGCACGCCGAGGTTGCCGCCGCCGGCGTTGATGCCCAGCGCCCAGCCCTTGAGCCGCTGCGGGTAGAAGGCGTTGATGTTGGCCATCGAGGAGGCGAAGTTGCCGCCGCCGACGCCCGCGACGCAGGCGACCGCGAGCAGGGTGCCGTAGGAGACGCCGGGCCGCAGCACCAGGGCGGCCAGCGCGGTCGGCACCAGGAGCAGCAGGGTGCTGACGACGGTCCAGTTGCGGCCGCCGAACCGGGCCACCGCGTAGCCGTAGGGCAGCCGCAGCAGCGCGCCGAGGGCGGTGGGCAGGGCGGTGAGGGTGAACTTGCCGGCCGGGTCGATGTGGTAGGCCGGGCCGAGGAAGAGCACCAGCACCGACCAGAGGCTCCACACCGAGAAGCCGATGTGCTCGGACAGCACCGAGAAGAGCAGGTTGCGCCGGGCCACCGTGGCCCCGCCCTCGGCCCAGAAGTCGTCGTCCTCCGGTCTCCAGTCGGTGATCGCCCGGGTCCGGGCCGGGTCCTTGACCGCTGTGCTCATGATGCGCTCCCCTGGGCGATCCGCACCGGCCAGACCCGGAGCACCGCGGGCCGGCCGTCGGGGGCGGTCTCCTCGTCCAGGCAGCGCCCGTCCCGCAGGTCGAAGACCTGCTTGTACATCGGGGAGGAGACGGTCGGCACTCCGGCGCGGCTGCCGAGGATGCCGCGCGAGAGGACGTAGGCGCCGCTGAACGGGTCGCGGTTGTCCACCGCGTACACCGCGCCCGAGCGGTCCCGGAAGACGGCGACCTGCTGTCCTTCGGCGCTCAGTGCGGCGACGCCGCGGCCGGGGGTCAGCTGCTCGTAGTCGCAGATCCGGGTCCACTCCCGGCCGTCCAGGATCTCCACGGTACCGGTGTCGGTCATACCCGTTGTTTCGGTCATGCGCTGTGCACCTCCAGGTGGGGGCCGGCGATCAGTGCCGGGGTGAGGACGCGCCCGTCCTCGTCGGGGCGGGCGGGGCGGATCTGGTCGCGCTCGGGGACGAAGGTCACCGTCGGGTCGGGCGCGCCGGGGGCGTTGACGAAGGAGGTGAAGCGGCGCAGCCGGTCCGGGTCGGCCAGCACTGCGGCCCATTCGTCCTGGTAGCAGGCGATGTGACGGTCAATCAGAGAATCAAGTTCGCCGCAGATGCCGAGCGAGTCCTCCAGCACCACCTGCCGGACGTGGTCCAGGCCGCCCTCGATCCGCTCCAGCCAGACCGAGGTGCGCTCCAGCCGGTCGGCGGTGCGGATGTAGAACATCAGGAACCGGTCGATGGTCCGCAGCAGCGTCTCCTTGTCCAAGTCGGCTGCCAGCAGGTCGGCGTGACGGGGCGTCATGCCGCCGTTGCCGCCGACGTAGAGGTTCCAGCCCGCAGAGGTGGCGATGACGCCGAAGTCCTTGCCCTGGGCTTCGGCGCACTCGCGGGCGCAGCCGGAGACGGCGGCCTTGAGCTTGTGCGGGGAGCGCAGTCCCCGGTAGCGCAGCTCCAGTTCGATGGCGAGGCCGACCGAGTCCTGCACGCCGTAGCGGCACCAGGTCTGGCCCACGCAGGACTTCACGGTGCGCAGCGACTTGCCGTAGGCGTGGCCGGATTCGAAGCCGGCGTCGACCAGGCGCCGCCAGATCCGCGGGAGTTGGTCGACGGTGGCGCCGAACAGGTCGATCCGCTGGCCTCCGGTGATCTTCGTGTAGAGGCCGTGGTCGCGGGCGATCTCGCCGATGGTGATCAGCCCCTGCGGGGTGATCTCGCCGCCGGGGATCCGCGGCACCACCGAATAGGAGCCGTTGCGTTGCAGGTTGGCCAGGAAGTGGTCGTTGGTGTCCTGCAGCGCGCCCTGCTCGCCGTCCAGGATGTGGCCTCCTGCCAGGCCGGCGAGGATCGAGGCGACGGCCGGCTTGCACAGGTCGCAGCCCTCGCCGCCGCGCCCGTAGCGGTCCAGCAGCTCGGAGAAGCCGGTGATGCCGGCCACTCGGACGATCTCGTAGAGCTCGCTGCGGGTCTGCCCGAAGTGCTCGCACAGGCTGTTGTCGACGGTGACGCCGCCGGCCGCCAGCTCGTCGGCGACGATGGCGCCGAGCAGTTTGACGCAACTGCCGCAGCCGGTCCCGGCCTTGGTGCACTTCTTGACCTCGGGCACGGTGGCGCAGCCCTGTTCGGCGACGGCCGCGCGGATCTCGCCCTTGGTGACGTTGTGGCAGGAGCAGACGATCGCCTCGTCCGGCAGCGCGACCGGCCCGCTCGCCGGGGCCAGCCCGGCCGGCAGCACCAGGTGCCCGGGCGCGGTGGTGAGCGGCTTGCCGCCGATGGCGAGGGGCCGCAGCAGGCCGTAGGACTCGGTGTCGCCGACCAGCACACCGCCGAGCAGCTGCCCGTCGCCGCCGATGACCAGCTTCTTGTAGACGCCGGACCGGCTGTCGCTGTAGAGCACGTCGACGGCGCCTTCGGTGGCGCCGTGGGCGTCACCGAAGCTGGCGACGTCGACGCCGAGCAGCTTGAGCTTGGTGGAGGTGTCGGCGCCGGTGAAGTGGTGCTCGTCGCGCAGTTCGCCGGCCAGCGAGCGGGCGGCGGTCTCGGCCATCGCGTAGCCGGGGGCGACCAGGCCGTAGACCTTGCCGTCCACGGCCAGGGCGCATTCGCCGATGGCGTAGACGTGCGGGTCGCGGGTGCGGCAGCGCTCGTCGACCACGATGCCGCCGCGCTCGCCCACCGGCAGGTCGCAGTCGCGGGCCAGTTGGTCGCGGGGCCGTACGCCGGCGGAGAAGACCACCAGGTCGGCGGGGAGTTCGCGGCCGTCGGACAGGCCCATCGCGCGGACCCGGCCGTCCTCGCCGGTGAGGATCGCCTGGGTGCCGGCGCCGGTGTGGACGTTGACGCCGAGGTCTTCGATCTTGCGGCGCAGCAGCTGCCCGCCGCCCTCGTCGATCTGGATGGCCATCAGGCGCGGCGCGAACTCGACCACATGGGTCTGGAGGCCGAGTGCGGTGAGCGCGCCGGCGGCTTCCAGGCCGAGCAGGCCACCGCCGACCACCACGCCGATCGTGGTGCCGTCGCTCTGGGCCTCGGCGCGGATCCGCTCCAGGTCCTCGATGGTGCGGTAGACGTGGCAGCCGGCCGCGTCATGGCCGGGGACGGGTGGCACGAACGGGTAGGAGCCGGTGGCCAGCACCAGCGCGTCGTAGTGCAGCACCGTGCCGGAGGCGCAGCCGACGGTGCGGGCGGCGCGGTCGATCGCCACGGCGGGGTCGGCGAGGCGCAGGTCGATGCCGTGCTCGGCGAGGAAGCCGGCCGGGGTGAGCGACAGCTCTTCGGCGCTGGTGCCGGAGAACCAGGAGGTGAGGTGGACCCGGTCGTAGGCGGCGCGGGGCTCCTCGGCGAGCACGGTGATCCGCCAGCCGGCTGCGCCGGGCTGCTCGACGAAGGCCTCCAGGAAGCGCTGGCCGACCATGCCGTGGCCGACCAGGACCAGGTCGCGCGGGCGGTGTTCCGTCGTCATCGGGCGGCTCCAAGGGTGGTGAGCAGGTGCAGGGGGTGGTCCGGGAGGGGGTCGTCGCGCTCCAGGGCGCGGGCGAGGTCGCCGACGGTGGCCAGGTCGCCGAGCAGGATCGCGCCGACCAGGCGGTCGCCGCGCAGCACCAGCTTCTTGTAGCTGCCGCGGGTGGCATCGGTCAGGCGCAGCACGTCCAACTCCGGCTGCTCGTCGGGCTGGACGTCGCCGAAGGCCGCGTACTCGATCGGGCCGGCGCTGAGCCGGGCCAGCGGCCGGGAGCCGGTGTAGCGGGCCTCGGGGTCGGCGCCGGAGAGCCGGGCGGCGAGGACGTCGGCCTGTTCCCAGGCGGGGCCTGCCAGTCCGTGGACGGTGCCGCGGTGCTGGGCGCAGTCGCCGATCGCGTGGACGTGCGGGGCGGAGGTGGCGAGGGTGTCGTCGACGACGATGCCGGTGCCGACGGCCAGGCCCGCCGCGTGGGCGAGCGCGGTGCGCGGCCGCACACCGCAGGCGAGGACGATCAGGTCGGTGTCGAGCCGGTAGCCGTTGGCCAGTTCGACCTCGCCGGCCGCGGTGACGGCCCGGGCCCGGTTGCCGGGGTAGGTCTCGACGCCGAGGGCGCGCAGCGCGCCGCGCAGCGCCGCTGCGGCCTGGGCGTCGAGTTGACGCTCGATCAGATATGGTCCCTGGTGGACGATTTCGACGGCGAGGCCGAGTGCGGCCAGGGCTCGTGCGGTGCTGACGCCGAGCACTCCGCCACCGATGACGACGGCCCGCTGGGCCTGGGTGGCGTCCTCGGTGAGCCGGGCGCAGTCGGCGAGGGTGCGCAGGGCGTGCACGCCGTCGCGCAGGCCGGTGCCGTCGGGGCGGCGCAGGCCGCGGATCGGCGGCAGCACCGGGTTGGCGCCGGTGGCGAGGACCAGTTTGTCCCAGGGCTCGGTGCTGCCGTCGGCGAGGGTGAGCAGGCGGGCGGCGGGGTCGAGGCCGACCGCCTCGGCGCCCGGTCGCAGCTCGGCGCGGCCGAACGGCAGGCTGATGGCGTCGGCGTCGTAGCGGCCGGTGAGCACGTCGGCGAGCAGCACCCGGTTGTAGGGAGCCCGGGGCTCGGCGCCGTACAGGGTGACCCGCGCGGTGCCGCCGAGCGCGTGGTACCGCTCGGCGAATCTCGCGGCCGCCATGCCCGCGCCGATGACGGCGATCCGGGGTTCTCGTGTCATGTCAGACCTTCTCCACCCGCACCGCGCAGACCTTGAACTCGGGCATCTTCGAGGTCGGGTCCAGCGCCGGGTTGGTCAGCGTGTTGGCCCGGCCCGCGCCCGACCAGTGGAAGGGCATGAAGACGGTGTCCGGCCGGATCGCGTCGGTGATCCGGGCCGGGGCGACGGCGCGGCCGCGGCGCGAGACGACCGCCAGCGGCTCGCCGTCCGTGACTTCGAGCCGGGCCGCGAGCCGCGGGTGCAGCTCGACGAACGGGCCCGGCGCGGCGGCGGTGAGCTCGGCGACCCGCCGGGTCTGCGCGCCGCTCTGGTACTGGGCGAGCACCCGGCCCGTGGTCAGGTACAGCGGGTACTCCTGGTCCGGCTGCTCGGCTGCCGGGCGGTGGGTGACGGGGGCGAACCGGGCCCGGCCGTCCGGGGTGGCGAACCGGTCGAGGAACAGCCGTGGGGTGCCCGGGTGGTCTTCGGCGGGGCAGGGCCAGAAGACGCCGTCCTCGGCTCGCAGCCGCTGGTAGTCGAGCCCGGCGTAGTCCGCCTGCCCGCCGGCCGAGGCGCGCCGAAGCTCGGCGAAGACGGTCTCCGGGTCGTCGTCGAACTCGGCCTGGGAGTCCAGCCGTTCGGCCAGCGCCCGCATGATCCACAGGTCGCTCCGCACCCCGGGCGGCGGTGCCACGGCCTGCCGGCGCAGGATCACCCGGCCCTCCAGATTGGTCATGGTCCCGGTCTCCTCCGCCCATTGGGTGCTGGGCAGCACCACGTCCGCGAGCTGGGCGGTCTCGGAGAGCACCGCGTCACAGACCACCAGCAGCTCCAACTCCCGCAGCCGCGCGGTGATGTGGGCCGCACGCGGGGCCGAGACGACCGGGTTGGAGCCCATCACCAGCAGCGCCCGCACGCCGTCCGGGCCGGGGCGGCCCAGGCTGTCCAGCAGCTCGTAGGCGGATCGGCCGCTGCGGGGCAGGGTGTCCGGGTCGACGCCCCACACCGCGGCGACGTGGGCGCGGGCGGCCGGGTCCTCGATGGAGCGGTAGCCGGGCAGTTGGTCGGCCTTCTGGCCGTGCTCGCGTCCGCCCTGGCCGTTGCCCTGGCCGGTGAGGCAGCCGTAGCCGGAGTACGGGCGTCCCGCCTTGCCGGCCGCCAGGCAGAGGTTGATCCAGGCGCCCACCGTGTCGGTTCCCTTGCTCTGCTGCTCGGGGCCGCGGGCGGTCAGCACCATGCCGGTTCGGGCTCGCCCGAAGTGTCGTGCTGCCTCGCGCAGTTGGCTCACCGGAACCCCGGTGACGGACTCCACCCGCTCGGGCCAGTGGGCCATGGCGGCCGCCCGGGCCGACTCGAAGCCGGTGGTGCGCTCGGCGACGAAGTCGGCGTCCACCGTCTGGTCGGCGATCAAGAGGTGCAACAGGCCCAGCGCCAGCGCCAGATCGGTGCCCGGCACGGGCTGCAGGTGCAGATCGGCCTGCTCGGCGGTGCGGGTGCGGCGCGGGTCCACCACGATCAAGGTGCCGCCGTTCTCGCGCAGTTCGCGGAAGTAGCGCAGCGCCGGCGGCATGGTCTCGGCCGGGTTGGCGCCGACCAGGATCAGGCACTCGGTGTGCGGGATGTCCGCGAGCGGGAACGGCAGGCCGCGGTCCAGGCCGAAGGCGAGCCGGCCAGCAGCGGCCGCCGAGGACATGCAGAACCGGCCGTTGTAGTCGATGGTCGCCGTGCCGAGCGCGACCCGGGCGAACTTGCCGAGCTGGTAGGCCTTTTCATTGGTCAGCCCGCCGCCGCCGAACACCCCCACCGCGTCCGCGCCGTGCTCGGCCCGGATCGCGGCGAGGCCCGCCGCCACCCGGTCCAGCACCTCGGCCCAAGTGGCAGCGCGCAGTTCGCCCCCGCCGGTGCGCACCAGCGGCGTACTGAGGCGGACGCCGGGGGCCAGCAGCGCAGCAGCGTTCTGGCCCTTGCCGCACAGCGCACCGCGGTTGACGGGGAAGTCGGCGCGCTCACGCACTTGCACCGGCACCGCACTGCCGATCGCCGTCGGAGCGAGCAGCATGCCGCACTGCAGTGAGCAGTACGGGCAGTGCGTCGCCGTCGCGGCCGGGGTGGTGGTGGTCATGGCGACGAATCTGACGGGTGGGCGTTACACGGCCTTGTCCCGAGTGTTGCGCCCACGGCACACCTTGCTCACGCCGTGACCGGGACGGGGTGGGCCGGCCGACATCCGTCGTAACACGAGAAGGCGTTTCGCTAACGTCGGTTTGATCACCAGGCAACCTCCCGGTAACAGGAGCCCTCGAACCTGCGTCCATGGGCACCACAGAACATCCGCCGCTGACCGGCTTCACCGTCGGCGTCACCGCCGCACGGCGCCGCGACGAACTGGTCGCGCTGCTCACCCGGCGCGGCGCGCGCGTCATCGAGGCGCCGACGCTGCGCATCCTGCCGCTGGAGGACGACCTGGCGCTGCGCCAGGCCACCGAGCAGTGCCTGCGGGCGCCGCTGGACTATGTGGTGGCCACCACCGGCCTGGGCTGGCGCGGCTGGATGAGCGCCGCCGACGGCTGGGGCCGGGGCGCCGAACTGGCCGCCGCCTGCCGAGACGCACTGGTGCTGACCCGCGGCCCGAAGGCGACCGGCGCGGTGCGGGCCAGCGGCCTGGACGAGGCCTGGTCGCCGGGCACCGAGGCCACCGACGAACTGCTGACCTGGCTGCTCGCCCGCCCACTGGCCGGCCGCCGGATCGCGGTGCAGGAGCACGGCATCCCGCTCGACGACTTCGCCGCCGCCCTGCGGGAACGCGGCGCCGAGGTGATCTCGGTGCCGGTCTACCGCTGGGCGCCACCGGACGACGCGGGGCCGGTGCGGCGGCTGGTCGAGCAGACCGCCCGCCGCGAGATCCACGCGATGACCTTCACCAGCGCGCCCGCGATCACCGCGTTCCTCACCACGGCGAGAGCCGACGGGCTGGACGGGCCGGTGCTGGACGCGCTGCGCGGCGAGACCCTGGCCGTCTGCGTCGGCCCGGTCTGCGCCCGCCCGCTGGTGGCGGCCGGCATCCCGGTGATCTGGCCGGAACGCGGGCGGCTCGGTGCCCTGGTGCGCACCCTCACCGAGGCCCTGCCCGCCCGGAGCCGGCAGGTGCTGACCGTGGCCGGCCGCGAACTGGTGCTCCAGGGCAACGCGTTGCTGGTGGCGGGCGAGAGCCACTGGCTCTCGCCCAAGAGCGCCACCCTGCTGCGCGCCCTTGCCGAGCACCCCGGCTGGGTGCTCAGCCGCCCCGAACTGCTGCGCCGCGCCTGGGCGGACTCGGACGCCGACGAGCACGCGGTGGAAGCCGCGATCGCCCGGCTGAGACAGTCGCTGGGACGGCACAGCGACCTGATCCGCACCGTGCCCAAGCGCGGCTACCGGCTGGCGACGGGGTGACGGGCGTGCCCGGCCGCCCGACCCTGCTCGCCGTCGCCCACGGCACCCGGGCGGCGGCCGGGGTGGCGACCACCGAGGCGCTGCTGGCCCGGGTCCGGGCCCTGCGACCCGACCTTCGCGTCGAGTGCTGCTACCTGGACCTGGCCTCCCCCGCGCTCCCCGAGGCGCTGGCCCGGCTGCGCGGCGCGGTGGTCCTGGTGCCGCTGCTGCTGGGCACCGGCTACCACCATCGGGTCGACATCCCCGCCGCCGTAGCCGCGGAGCCCCGGCCCCAGGCCCGGATCGCCCGCCCGCTGGGGCCGCACCCGCTGCTGGCGGCGGCGCTGACGGACCGTCTGTACGCCGCCGGCTGGCGGCCACGGGCACCGCGGTCGGCCCTGGTGCTGGCGGCGGCCGGCTCCACCGACCCGGCCGCGGGCGTCGACACGGCCGCGATGGCCGCCCTGCTGCGCGAGCACCTGCCCGGCCGCCCGCCCGTCGTGCCGGCGAACCTGTGCGGCGCCGGGCCCAGCCCCGCCGAGGCGGTCACCGCGCTGCGGGCCGCCGGGCACCGGCAGGTCGCCGTCGCCGAATACCTGCTCGGCCCCGGCTTCTTCGCCCGCCGCGCGGCCGCCTCCGGCGCCTGCCTCACCTCCGCGCCGCTGGGCGCCCATGACGCGCTGGCCCGGCTGGTCGTGCTCCGCTACCAGGAGGCGCTGGCGTCACCGGCCCTTGCGTCAGCGACCCCAGTGCCCTTTCCAGCAGCACCCATTGCGGCAACGCCCGTTCCGTCAGCGGCTCTTGCGCCAGCGCCCGTTGCATCAGCGGCCCTTGCGACACCACCCGTTCCGTCAGCGCCCCTTGTGGCAACGCCCGTTCCGTCAGCGCCCGTTTGAGCGCAGCACCTCCTCGACGGCTTCCAGGGTCTCCGCCGCATCCCGCATGCCCGCAGCGATCGCCCGCTCCAGCCAGACCTTGGCCTCGCCGGCCACCTCGGGGTTGTAACCGTCGCGCTGCATCAGCACCTTGGCCAGGCTCTCCTGCGCCACCGGGTCGCCGGCATCCGCGCCGATCCGCAGCAGCGCCTCCGCCTCGGCCAGCCGGCCGGCGTCGACCAGCGGCCGGACCTCGTTGTGCAGGTGGGTGGTGGCCACGCCCAGCAGGTCCCACTGCTCCTCCGTGCCAAGGGCCGCGCCCGGCTTCCGCTGCAGCAGCCCGACCAGCGCATAGGTGGCGCGGAAGTCGCCGTCGGCGGACGACTCGCGGAGCACCTCCTCCGCACCGTCGGAGTTGCCCATCAGCCCCAGCGCGGACCCGAGCAGCGGCGCGACCCCGGTGTCACCGGCGTCCATCAGGATGCGCAGCAATTGGACCGCCACCGGGTAGTCGCCCGCGGTGTAGGCCTGGGCGGCCGCGTCGCGCATCGCCTGGAGCTCGGCGTCGCCGCTCCCGTCGACCCGATCGGCCGCCTCCTTCTTGCGTCGCCCGAATATGCCCACTGTCCCACTCCTTCGTTCCACAACTCCGGCCGTGAGGAAGCAAAACTAGCCCACCGGAGCCCGCAGGGCATCGACGGCGAGGCGGGCGGCGGTGCCGATCACGGCATCGGCGGCGGGGAGGGTGATGCTGGTGGCCGTGGCGCGGGTGAAGACCGCCACGGCGTAGCGACCGCCGTCCGGATACTCGATGACGCCGACCTCATGACGCAGGGTCGGCAGGGTGCCGGTCTTGCCGTGCACCCGCACATCGTCGAACGGGAAGCCGGAAGCAAGCCGGTGCGGCCAGACCTGGAGGCCGAGCAGGCGGCGCAGCGCGGCGCCGTGTTCGCCCGGGCAGGCCTGGTCGTACCAGATCGCGGCGAGAAGTGCGGTCATCTCGCGGGCGGTGCTGCGGTTGGTGAAGGCGGGGTCGAGGACGCGCAGCCGGGCGACGACGGCCGGGTCCACCGGGGAGCCGGAGCCGGTGTCCTGGCGCAGCGCCGCGATCATGTCGCGGATCTTGTGCACGGCGACGGTGCGGGTCAGGCCCAGGTCGGCCATGGTGCCGTTGACGGCGTCCAGGCCGAGCTCGTCCCAGAGCAGGTCGGCGGCGGTGTTGTCGCTGACGGCGATGCTCAGGTAGGCGAGGTCGCGCAGCGAGAGCCGGGCGGCGTCCAGCATCGCGGCCAACCCGGTGGGGCCGTCGGTGCGACCGAAGGCCGGGATGTCGAGGCGGCGGGTCAGGTCGATCCGGCCCGCCGCAGCCTGGCGGAACAGCGTGGTGAGCACACAGAGCTTGTGGACGCTGGCAGTGCTCACCAAGGTGTCCGCGCCGTGGGCGAGTTCGGTACCGGTATCGAGGTCGCGGGCGTGCAGCAGGCCGGTCACTCCGGCCTCGGCGAAGGCCTCGGCGATCCGGGCGCGGGCGTGGGCGTTGCTGGTATCGCTTCTCACAGCGGGAACTCCGTGGCGGGCCGGGGGAAGAGCGGGCGGTTGGGCGGCTCGGCCAGCAGGCCGCCGGGGTCGGTGAGGGCCTGCTGGGCCGCATCGGCGAACAGTCCGACGGCCGGCCCGCCTGCGCCGGCCGGCCAGGCGGTGGAGGTGCGCCAGGTCAGCGGGGTTCCGACCAGTGGACGCCAGACGGTACCGGGTGGCGGGGCGGTCCGGGGCGCCAGGGCGACGGCGGTGCCGGTGAGCACCAGGGCGCGGGCGACGTCCGACCCGTGGTGCTGGTCGACCAGGGCCGCCGGGGCGCAGCCGTGCCGAGCCAGCGTGGTGAGCATCTCGTCGTACAGCGCCGGGGCGGTGGCGCGGGGGAAGAGCACCAGCTGTCGGCCGGTCAGGTCGGCCAGCGCCAGCTCCGCACGGTTCGCCTGGGGGCTGTCGGCGGCGAGCAGCACGCCGACCGGCTGGTGCAGCACCGCCCCGAAGGCCAGCCCGACGGCCGGGCAGGGGTGGCGGACTATCGCGACGTCCACGGTGTGCTGGGTGAGTTCACGGGCCACCGCCGTGACCGGGAGCTCCCGCACGTCCAGCTGGGTGCCCGGGGAGGCGGCCCGGAACCGGGTGAGCAGGGCGGCCACCGCGGCCGGGCCGAGGTCGGGCGGCAGGGCGGCGCGCAGGGTGCCGGCTCGGCCGGTGCGCAGGTCGGACGCGGTGCCGAGGAGCCGGGCGGTGGATTCCAGCACTTCCTCGGTGTCGGCCAGCAGCAGCCGGCCTGCCGGGGTGAGGGCGACGCCGCGCGGACCGCGGTCGAAGAGCGTGATGCCCAACTCGCGTTCCAGACGCTGGATCCGCTGGGAGAGCGAGGGCTGGGCGATCCGCAGACGTTCCGCGGCCCGGCCGACGTGACCCTCCTCAGCGACGGCGCGGAAGTAGCGGAGGTGCCGCAGCAGGTCCATGGGCAGCAATCATAGGCAATTGGCTATCACTCCCGTCACGATCGAGGTCTTGGACTGGTCCGCTCACGACCTGTTTAGCTGACGTCACACCCGAGGTTCGGCAGGCCGGGGTTCGGCAACCCGAGATTCGCCAACGCGACGCTCGGTAGCCCGAGACTCAGAGCACCCGAGGTTCGGCAACCCGTCGAGGAGACCCGCTGATGACGCCCCTGTTCCCGAGGGCCGCCACCGCCCTGCTCGCGGCGGCCCTGCTCGCCGGCTGCTCGGCGAGCAGTGCCGCCACCCCGGCCGCACCGGCCGCACCGGGCTCCGCCGCCGGCAGCCCCACCCCGTCCACCGAGGCGTTCGCCCAACTCGAACAGCAGTTCGGCGCCCGCGTGGGCCTGTACGCACTCGACACCGGCAGCGACCGCGAGGTGGCCTACCACGCGGACGACCGGTTCGCCTTCGCCTCCACCATCAAGTCGCTCTCCGTCGGCACCCTGCTGCGGCACGCCTCCGACGCCGAGTTGGACAAGGTGGTGACCTACCACCAGGAGGACGTCCTGTCGTGGGCGCCGGTCACCTCGAAGCACGTGGCCGACGGCATGAAGCTGCGCGATCTGGCCACCGCCGCCATCGAGCAGAGCGACAACACGGCCGCCAACCTGGTCACCGCCGAGCTGGGCGGCCCGGCCGCCGTGCAGCAGGCCCTGCGCGACCTCGGCGACCGGACCACCAACGTCGACCGGACCGAGCCGACCCTCAACGAGGCGACCCCGGGCGACACCCGCGACACCAGCACGCCCCGGGCGATGGCCACCGACCTGCGCCAGTACGTCCTCGGCGGCACCCTGGCCGGCGACCACCGGCAGCTGCTCACCGACTGGCTGGTCGGCAACACCACTGGCGGCCCGTACATCCGGGCGGGCGTACCCACCGGCTGGAAGGTCGGCGACAAGACCGGCAACGGCGGCTACGGCACCCGCAACGACATCGGGATCCTCTGGCCGAACGACGGCCACGCCCCCATCGTCATCGCCGTGCTGACGGACCGTGGCAAGCCGGACGCCAAGTCGGACGACGCCCTGATCGCCCAGGCCACCAAGGCCGCCCTCGACGCACTCCACTGACCCGAGGCCGCACAAACCGGCACCCTGTCTCGCCACCGCATGCTCGGTGTCACCACGACGTGGACGCCGCAGCCCTCCCCGGTGCCGGTGCCCGGCTCCGCCAACTCGACGGCCTCGCCCCGATGTGCCGTCCGCCGTCCCCACCCACGGGAACCACCTCGCCCTCCCGCTGACCGAGCCGGCCCGCGCCTGAGGAGGCCTGGGCGCGCTCCGGGCCGGGGTCCACCAGCCCAGCCCGGCAACCCAGTTCAGCCGCCCGGCTCACCAGGAGTCCTTCACTCCGTGAGCCGGCCAGCCGACGCCTATGCTCCCACCATGACGATCACGATCACGAACACCGCAACCGACGCAGAGACAGCCCGCGCCGCGGCACGAGCCGGGGCGGCCGTGGTGCGCGACATGTTCGGGGCTTCGCTGGACCGGTTCGACAAGGGGGCCGGGGACTTCGCGACGGCCGCGGACCTGGCTGCGGAGCAGGCCATCCTCGATGTGCTGCGCGCCGCCCGGCCCGACGACGCCGTGACCGGCGAGGAGGCCGGGCAGCTCGGCCGTGCGGACGCGCGGCGCCGGTGGCTGGTCGATCCGCTGTGCGGCACCCTGAACTACGCGGTGCGCAACCTGCTGGTCGCGGTGAACGTCGCCCTGCGGACGGGCTCCGACATCACCGCGGCCGCTGCCGCCGACCCGTTCACCGACGAGGTCTTCTGGACCGACGGCGAACGGGCCTGGCTGCGCACCGGCGACCAGGACGAGCCGCTGGTCCCCTCGGCCGACTCGCGGCTGGTCGACCTCAACCTCGACCCGCCCTTCCCCAACGCCCCCGGCTTCCGCGCGGCCCGGCTGCTCACCGAGCCGGCCTTCGTGGAGCGGTTCCGCCCGCGCGTGGTCTCCACCACGCTGGCGGTGGCCTGGGTCGCCGCCGGCCGCCGGGCCGCCTACGTCACCGACGGCCACCTCGACGACAGCGTGCACTTCGCCGCCGGGATCGCCCTGTGCCGGTCCGCCGGCTGCGTGGTGACCGGCATCCACGGCCAGCCGCTGCACACCGGCGCGGGGGGCCTGCTCGTCGCCGCCGACCAGGAGACCCACGCGGCGCTGCTCGACATGGTCAACCGACAGCGCCCTGACCTGCCCTGACCTACCCTTCGCGCCTGCCGGAAGTCGGTGGCCCGGGCCTTGCCGGCCTGCGGTGATCACTCCCATGCCGGCCACCCCGGTCGTCCTTGCCCCGACCGTGCCATTGGCCGTCGCCGACGGCACGGTCGGTGACTTCGAGACGCGCATCGCGGTCGACTGCGCTGCCAACGACCTGAGCCGACTGGCCGGTTGGGCGCGGGACCGGAGCCTGAAGTTCACCCACATCGTGCTGGCCCGTGGGCGGATGGTGTCACAGCCGATGGTGACGCTGCGCGGATCGGCGGCGCTCGCTCGGCACCGGGCGCAGGTCGCGGCCGCCGTGCACGTCTCCTGGAACGCCCGCCCCGATGACGGCCGGGGCCGGGACGTCGGCCTGCCCCGGCGGCGGATCCGGTCGGTCGGGCCCCGCCGGAACGCCTGGTGATCAAGACGCGCCCCCAGCACACGGGGATGAGATGCTGGGGGCGCGTGTCCTCAATGCTAAGCAGCGGCCACTGACCGATCATCAGCCCACAGGTGTTATCCCACAGGCTGACGCGCACCCGCACCACAGCCGTCCATCCAGCGGGGTACGGGGCTCGACGCTATCCCCGCTCCCTGCGCAGCCCGCCGGCCCATGCCAGCAACCCCACCGCCATGAACACCGCCCCGGCCGCCGCGACGCCCGGCCAGCCGCCGAGGCGGTAGGCGGTCGTTCCGATGGCGGACCCGGCGGCACCGCCGAGGAAGTACGAGGTCATGTACACCGAGGCGATCCGCGACCGGGCGGCGTCGACCAGGCCGTAGACCACGCTCATGTTCAGCAGATGGGTGCCGTGGACCGCCGCGTCCATCACCAGCACGCCGACCACCAGCCACACCAGGCTCTGCCCGCCCAGCCAGATCGCGCCGAACGACGCCGCCCCGAGGGCGAGCAGCGCACCCGTCAGCCAGCGCTGCGCCCCGGCGTCGGCGGCTCGGCCGACCAGTTTGGACGCGATCGCGCCGGCCGCACCGAGCAGCGCGAAGGCACCGATCCCGCTCTGGCCGAAGTGGTAGGGCGCACCGGTCAGCAGGAAGGCCACCGTGGCCCAGAACACCCCGAACCCGCCGAACACGCAGGCACCGATCAGCGAGCGGCGACGGAGCAGCGGCTCGGTTGCCGCCAGCGCGAACGTCGCCTTCAGCTGGGCTCGGTAGCCGATCGCCACCTCGGGCGCGGACTCCACCAGCACCCGGCTGAGCAGCACGGCCAGCGCCGACGTCGCCACTGCGGCACACAGGAAGACGGCCCGCCAGCCGAGCGCGTCCCCGAGCAGCCCGGCGACCGAGCGCGACAGCAGGACCCCTAGCAGCAGCCCGCTGAGCAGCGTGGCCGTCACCCGGCCGCGTTCCTGCTCGGCGGCGATGGTGGCGGCGTACGGCATCAGGATCTGCACCGCGCTGGCGCCCAGCCCGACCGCCGTCCCCGCCGGCAGCAGCACCCACAAGGTGGGCGCGGCGGCACTGAGCAGCAGCGCCGCCGCCTCGCCCCCCAGCAGCAGGCAGACCAGCCGCCGTCGCCGGGCGATGTCACCGAGCGGGACCAGCAGCACCAGCCCGAGGGCATAGCCGAGTTGGGTCGTCGTCACCAGCGCGCCGGCCGAGGCCGGGCTCGCCTTGAAGGCATGCGCGATCCGGGGCAGCAGCGGCTGGCAGTAGTAGAGGTTGGCGGCGGTGAGCCCGCAGGCGACCGCCAGCAGCCGCACCAGCCAGCGCGGTGCTCCGGTCCGCTCGGCCGGGGCGGCGGTCTTGGGCAGGACCGCCGTCATGACAGCGGCCACGGGCGGGCCGTGGCACCCAGCCGGTTCCAGGTGATGATCACCGGGATGGCGCTCTGAGAAGTCGTCATGTCAGGAACGGTAGGCGGCCAGTGGGCCATGGATAAGATCCACTTCCGTGACGGACAACTGGCCCACTTCTTCCGGGCTCGACCTGCATCTGGAGCTGCCCCCGGGGCTCGGCCGCCGCGCCGCGCTGGAGCACGCGCTGCGCGAGGCGATCCGCAGCGGCAGGCTCGCCCCGAGGCGCGGCTGCCGGCCACCCGAAGGCTGGCCACCGAGTTCGGGATGGCCCGTGGCACCATCCGCGCGGCATACGATCAGCTGATCGCCGAGGGGTATCTGACGGCCCATCACGGTTCGGGCACCAGGGTCGCCCGGATCCCGGCTCCCCGGCCTGCGGTTCCCGCACCCGCGCCGACACCCGCGCCGGCGCCCGCCGCCCCGGCGCCGCTCTACGATCTGCGGCCGGGCAGCCCCGATCCGGCGTCGTTCCCCACCTCGGCCTGGCTGCGGGCGACCCGCCGCGCCCTGACCGTCGCCCCCGCCGAGGTGTACGGCTACGGCGACCCGCGCGGCCGGATCGAGCTGCGGACCGCACTCGCCGGCTACCTGGGCCGGGCCCGGGGCGTGCTCACTACGCCCGAGCAGATCGTGGTCACCTCCGGCTACGTCCAGGCGCTGGCCCTGCTCGTCCAGGTGCTCGCCCGGGCGGGCGCGGCCGCGGTGGCGATGGAGGACCCGGGTCTGGCGTTCCACCGCGAGGTGGTCCGCCGCCACGGCGGCACCGTGCTCCCGCTCCCGGTCGACGAGCACGGCGCCCGCACCGATCGGCTGCCCGCCGCCGACGCGGTCGTGGTGACGCCGGCCCACCAGTACCCGACCGGCGCCTCGCTCCAGCCGGCCAGGCGCCGACTGCTCGTCGACTGGGCCCGCGCGACCGGTGCCCTGGTGGTGGAGGACGACTACGACGGCGAGTTCCTCCCCCGACCGCCGGGCGGCCGCCAGCCGCTGGGCGCCCTCCAGGGGGCGGCGCCGGACCTGGTGGCCTACATCGGCAGCGCCTCCAAGACCCTCGGGCCCGCCCTGCGCCTGGCCTGGCTGGTGCTGCCGCCGCAGCTGGTCGACGCCGTGCTGGAAGCCAAGCTCCACAACGACCACCACACCGAGACCATCGGCCAGTTGGCGCTCGCCGAGCTGATCACCGGGCACGGGTACGACCAGCACATCCGGGCCGGCCGGCAGCGCTACCGGCGCCGCCGCGAACAGTTGCTCGACACCCTCGCCGCGCTGTCCCGCCCGGCCCTCGCCACCCCGGGCATCGCGGCCGGACTGCACGCGCTGGTCCCGCTCCCCGCCGACGGGCCCACCGAGCGCGAGATCCTGGAGCGTGCCACCGCGCACCGCCTCCGCCTCGGCTACCTCGGCGAGCACTGGCACCAGCCCGCCGCCGACCGCCCGCAGGGCGTGATCATCGGCTACGCCACCCCGACCGAGAGCGCCTACCCCGCGACACTGCGAACCCTGGCCCAGGTGCTAGGCGGCTGATTCCCCAGGCCACATACCCTGACGGGTATTCGCAGCCAACCCCTTCGCGTGTGTAACCTGTCTGCAGGGATACCCACCGGGGTATCTTTTCGGATGAGCTGACCGCCCGCCCCCTCGGCGCCTTCGGAGGAAACCATGGACTACGGCATCACCATCACCCTGGACACCCCGTTCGAGCAGACCGTCGACCGGGTCCGCGCCGCCCTCGCCGAGCAGGGCTTCGGCGTGCTCACCGAGATCGACGTGCGCGCCACCATGCAGGCCAAGCTCGGCGCGGAGATGGAGGACTACCTCATCCTCGGCGCCTGCAACCCGCCGCTCGCCCACCGCGCCCTGTCGGCGGAGCGCCAGATCGGGCTGCTGCTGCCGTGCAACGTCGTGGTCCGGGCGGCCACCGACGGCGGCACCCTGGTCGAGGCGATGGACCCGCAGCTGATGGTCACGGTCACCGAGCGCGCCGAGCTGCGCGAGGTCGCCGACGAGGCCGCGACCCGCCTGCGGGCCGCACTCGCCGCACTCAAGGCCTGAGGCCGCCGGCCGGCCCGAGCGCGCCAGAGCCCACCCGAGCCCGCTGGCGCTCACCCGCCTCAACGCGCGGTCGCCGATGCCCGACACCGGGAGCCTGGACGGCGACCTGCGCACTTACGCGGCCAACGTGGCCCGGGAGATCACCGGACCCGACGGTCTGGCGCTGCTGCGCCTGGCCGTCGCCCTGTCGAACAACGGTCAGCAGGGTCTGCAGGCGCGTGACGACCTCCTCGCCGAACGCACCCGGCAGCTGCAGTCCATGCTCGATCGCGCCCGCGAACGTGGCGAGCACGCACCCGACGCGTTCGGCGTGCTCGACCACATCCTGGCCCCGATGTATATCCGCGTCTTGTTCGGCATGGGCCCGCTCACCCCGGACTACGTCGACGGACTGGTCGACCGATTGCTGTGACCTCAACCCGGTTCCCGGGATCAGCCCTCTGACGCGGCGCCAGGGCTCCGTGACGTGCTGTACTGCATGCCGTCCCGCCTCAGGCATCCGGCCTTTGGCTGGCTCACGCGGCCTGGCTGAATCCGTCGGCCGGCGGGCCGTCGCCGCGGATCGGGCTGAAGTCGACCTGGCTGACGCCCCGTCACATCCAATCGGGAACACACTTACGAGCCGCCGGCGCACCTACCCGACCCCGCCACCAGCGCGGCCGGCCGGACGCACCCGCGCATCGACCACCCACCGCCGGGGCGGGCACGGGACCACATCCGTGCCCGGCTCCCAACGGTGGAGCTCCCGGCCGGGGACTCCGACCCGCGGCCCTCGCATCCATCCGGCCGCACGCACTCATCGTGCCAGCCCCGGCCGACATTCCTGAAGGCTGACTGGGATCGACAACCGACCCCGGCCACTTTCGGACAGCCGCCGACAGCGGCCGACGGTCCCCGACCAGCCGTGGGCGATTGCCGCCGGGCGACTCCCGGCGCCGCACCCAATGGCCGTCCCTCTCGCGCCGGGATGGCGACACGGATAGTAGATTCATAGTCACCATCCGTGATATCCAGCAGGTGACAGCATGCGCCACCCCCGCCCGCACCCCACTCCCCGCCCCGGCGTACCGGGCCACCGCGGCCACCGCCGCCGACGAACCGTTGCCGTGCTCGCCCTGACGGCCGCGCTCGCCGTCCCCTTCGCGGGGCAAGCCGCGCAGGCCACCACCGGCCCGGCCCTCACGGACAGCAGCACCGCGGGCAGGACGGGCACCACCGGCGCCCCGTGCACCGCCGCCCAGCGGCAGGCCGCGTTCGCCGCCGACCGGGCCCGGGTCCTGGGGTGGCTCGGCAACTCCACGACCATCAACAATTGGCCCGAACTGATCGAGTTTGGCACCAAGGGGTGGACCGGTCTGGTGCACGGCTTCATGAGCCAGCAGGGCCTCGGCGTCACCATCATCCGCCCCAAGTCCCCCATGTCGGCCACCAACGTCCTGATCCCGGTGGCCGGAACCCCCGCCGCCTTGCCGGACAACATGCCCGACGCCCTCTGGTACGCGCCCGACCCCAGGGCGACCAACCCCGCGGACCCGCACAATCCGTCGTTCCCGTACCACCTGGCCGGCTGGTCATACAGCGCCGACTACAACTTGGCCCAGTACCCGGTGGACCGCGGGCCGGCCTGTCTGACCCGTGACGACTGGCTGGTGCACGAACGCGGTATCCACGACGCCGCCACGCTCGGTTTCATCCCCGAGCCGCCCGCGGAGGAGTTCAAGGGCCAGGACCCCGGCAACGCGCCGATCGACCCCTGGGAACTCTTCCAGCACCCGGGAGTCACCCACAACCGCCTCTGGATGACGGACCTCTGGCTCGGCGCCAACGGCAGCGTCGCCTCGTCGTTCACCGACCCTTACGAGTCCATCCAGGGGGTCGACCCGCACTACGGGTCGTGGTACTTCAAGCCGCCCGCGGCCCCCTGATCCTCCCGGCCAACGGCGCGGTGCGCATCTGACGCGGCCTCAGCGCAGGCCGTCGAACCAGGCGCGCACCGCGCCGCCGTCCCTGCCACCGGCGATCAGGGCGATGTGGTTGTCCGGGCGGACCAGCACCAGCGCGTCCTCCTCGATGCCATAGGCGCGCCGGGCGTGCCCGCCGGCATCGTCGATGTCGTAGCCACCATCCTGCCCGGACGCTCCCACCGCATGCGCCACCACCAGGTTGCCGTGGGCCGCCGTCACCTCGGCCAGTGCGCGCCCGGCGGTCGCGCCGAACCCGAGCAGCGTGAAGTGCGGCCCTGCGAACAGCTCGAACAGCCGCACCCGACTGCCGTCCGGCGCGGCGCAGGGTGCGTCGGGGGCCCGATCTCCCGGACGCAACACGGCGGTTGCCCGCCCGGTCGCGAGCGAGCTCCAGCGATAGCCCTGCCCCAGGGTCGGCACGGCGGCGGCCTCGACGCCCGCGCCCGGCTGCCGCACGGCGCGCATGGCCCGGTCCAGCCGCTCACTGGTCACCTCCAGGGTCCACGCCGCGACCGGGATCCGCTCCTCGTCATAGCTGTCCAGCAGCCGGCTGCCGGCCTGACCCATGAGCACCAACGCCAGCTTCCAGCCCAGGTTGTAGGCGTCCTGGATGCCGGTGTTCATGCCGAGGCCGCCGGCGATCGGATGCACATGGGCGGAGTCGCCGGCCAGGAAGACCCGCTCAGCTCGGAAGCGGTCGGCCATCCGGACGTTGACCCGCCAGGTGGAGAGCCAGTCGGCGTCGCGCAGCCGGACCCCGGGCATCCCGGCGTAGCGGTCGAAGAGGCGCTGGAAGCCTTCCAGCGACGGCGGGAGCGGCCCGCCGTGCTCGTCCGACTCCGGGGTCGCCTGGAGCTGGAACTGGTCGGTGCCCGGGATCGGCCACAGCATGATGCCGCCGTCGGCCGTGAACCACTGGTGCCAGTGGTCGCGGCCGAGACCGTCGGCGGCCACATCGCCGCAGACCATCGTCTGGGCCGGCCCGGTCCGGCCCTCGAAGGGGATCTCGAGGGTGCGCCGCACCAGGCTGCGTCCGCCGTCGCAACCGACCAGGTACCGGGCCCGGATCCGGCGGCCGTCGTCCAGTGTTGCGGTCACACCGTCCTCGTCCTGAGTGAACCCGGCGAGTTCGGCGCCGAGTTCGGGGTGCACCCGGTGTGCGGCGAGGCGGTCGCGAAGGATCTCCTCGAACCGCCACTGGCCGAGGAAGACCGGGCTATCGAACGGCGCCTCCGGGGTGGGCCGTTGGTCGGCGACGGGGTCGGTGTCATTTACGAAGGCGCCGTCGAAGTACTTGCGGTAGATCTGATGTGCGGTGCCCGCGGCCACGACCTGCTCGGCGACGCCGAGGTCCTCCAGGATCTCCAGGCTGCGCGGCTGCAGCGTCTTGCCGCGGGACTCCCGGTGGTAGGCGATGCGCCTGTCGATCAGGCGCACGGGGACGCCGTGGCGGGCCAGGTCGCAGGCAAGAGTGAGGCCGGTAGGCCCGGCGCCCACGATCAGCACGGCGGTTTGTTCTGTCGTCATCTGTCCTTTGCCCCTTGGAAGTTCGGATGGCTCAGTGGGAACCACCCAACCTGCCCCGAGCAGAAAATGCAACTCGGTAATACATTTAACCGGGTTGCCCATCGTGCTAGCCTTGGCTCCATGGCCATGCCGAACGGATCCCCCGGACTACGGGAGAGCAAGAAGCAACGCACCCATCAGCACCTCGCCGAGACGGCCCTGCGCCTCTTCCTCGCGCACGGCTTCGACGCGGTGTCGGTGGCCGATGTAGCCGCAGCCGCTGAGGTGTCCAAGCCGACCCTGTTCCGGTACTTCGCCGGCAAGGAGGACTTGGTGCTGTGCCGCTTCGCCGACCACCAGGACGAGGCGGCCCGGATCGTGCGGGCCCGCGCCACCGGCGCCACGCCCGTGCGGGCATTGCACGAACACTTCCTGGCGGCCCTGCGCGACCATGACCCGATCACCGGGCTCTGCGACAGCCCCGAGGTGGTCGCCTTCCAGCACCTGCTCTACTCAACCCCCGCCCTGCAGAGTCGGCTCCAGCACTACACGGACCGCGAGATCGAGCTCCTCACCGAGGCCCTGCGGCCGGCCGCCCCCGACGGTCTCAGTGCCCGACTGGCCGCCTGCCATCTGGTGACGGTCCGCCATGAGCTCGGGCAGCAGAACTGGCACCGCATCGCCGCCGGCCGGCTGGCGGCAGCCGTCCTCCCGGAGGCACTGGCCGACGCCGACCGTGCGTTCGGCATGCTGTCCGGCGGACTGGACGACTGCTTTCAGCAGCGCGGTTGATCCCGATCAGGCGGGCATCGGCCGGAGGCGCACCAGCGCCGTGGCGGGCGCTCGCCTCTGCCTGACCCCCGTCAGCTGAGGGGGAACCACCGTTCAGGGGCTGTCACTCGGGCATCGCCGTGTCCTACCGTCGGAGCATGGGCGATGAGTTGCTCGACGCCGAGCGGTGCACGCAGGCCGCCGCCGACCGCAGCGGTGTCACCGTGCGGGCGCTGGTCGGCCTGGCCGAGGTGCGGTGCGCCGCCGAACTGCTCAACCGGGTCTGGCAGGCGCAGCCCCCGGAGCCGGTGGTGCCGCCTGCGGTGCTGCGGGCGTATGAGTACTCGGGCAACTACCTCGCGGGTGCGTTCCGGGGATCCCGGCTGGTGGCCGCCGCGGTGGGGTTCCTCAGCCCGGGTGACCGGTTGCACTCCGACGTGCTCGGCGTCCTGCCGGTGAGCGCGGCACCGGGGTCGGCTTCGCGGTCAAGCAGCACCAGCGCGCCTGGGCGTTGGGCCACGGATTGCACGAGGTGCGCTGGACCTTCGACCCGCTGCTGCGCCGCAACGCCCGGTTCAACCTGCGCAGCCTGGGAGCCGAGGCGGTGGCCTACCTGCCGGACTTCTACGGACCGTTGAGCGACGGCCTGAACGCCCTGGAGGAGACCGACCGGCTCGCCGTCCACTGGCGCCTCACGTCCGAACGGGCAACCCAGGCCGCGCGGCGCCGACTGCCCAAGCCCGACCGGGCGGTGCCGAGCGGCGCCGAACTGGTGGTCGACCACCAGGGCACCCCGGCATCCGCCACTCCTGATGCCCCCGCCCAACTGGTCGCGGTCCCACCCGACATCGACCTGCTCCGCGCCAACGACCGCCCGGCCGCCGCACACTGGCGCCGCGTGGTGCGGACCGCGCTGATCACCGCACTGGCGGACGGCTACCGGATCGCCGACTTCACCAGCGACGGCTGCTACCTGCTGCTGCCGCACTGATCGGACGGCCTTGCGCCACTTGAGCTGCACGGGACGTGCGATACCGTCGACCATGACCGACATCGATCAGCAGTTGGAGTACTGGGACACCACCGGCGCGGTGAAGACCTTCACGCACCCGGTGGCAGCGGAGTGGCTGGCCGGGCTAGGCGACGATGCCCGGGTGCTCGACTACGGGTGCGGGTACGGGCGGTTGGCGGGGCAGCTCCAGGAGCTCGGCTTCCGCATGATCGAGGGAGTGGACCTCTCCCCCGCCCTGGTCGCCCGGGCTCGCACCACGTGTCCCGGTGCCCGGTTCAGCGTGCTCACCGACCCGCCGCGGCTCGATCTCCCGGACGGCGGCACGGACTTGGCCCTGCTGTTCGCCGTTCTCACCTGCATCCCCACCGACGAGGGCCAGTGCGGGGTGGTCGATGAACTGCGCCGGGTGCTGCGTCCCGGCGGGCTGCTGTACCTCAGTGACTACTGCCTCCAGCCGGACGAGCGCAACCAGGCCCGCTATGACCGGTTTTCGGCGAAGTACGGCAGCTACGGCGTCTTCGAGACCGGTGACGGCGCGGTCTGCCGTCACCATGCGCCGGAGTGGCTGGGTGAGTTGCTCGCCGGGTTCGAGGTGGTCCGCACCCGTGAGATCGACGTCGCCACCATGAACGGCCATCCGGCACGCATCAGTCAGTGGCTGCTCTCCCGAACGGACGCCTGAACAGCGCTCGGTGTGGTCTGCTCCCCGCACACCGCACCGACGCCACCCGGGCCGTGGGCTGCAGCGCCATCGAGTAGATCCGCACCGGCTGCCCCGAGCGTGAGACCGCGTCCCGCTCATGGGCGAGGCCGGTCTTCTCCGCCACCCGCTGGGACGGCCTGTTCGCCGGATCGATGATGGCGATCAGCCGCTCCACCTCCAGGACGTCGCGGGCGAGGTCACGGCAGGCGGCGGCCGCTTCGGCGGCCAGGCCCTGCCCCTGGAGCTCGCCCGCACGTGGTAGCCGACCTCGATCTCGGTGACTCCCTCGATCAGTTGGGGCGTCAGTCCGCAGTCGCCCACGAACTCGCCGGTCTCCCGCAGGGTCAGCAGCCAGAGGCCGAACCCGCGCTCCTGGTAGAGCCGCTGGTTCCAGTCGATCCAGCCCTGGGCCTGCCGACGGTCCATCGGCTGCGGGTAGTAGCGCATCACGGCCGGGTCGCCGAGCAGCGCCGCCATGTCGTCGAGGTCGTGGTCGGTCATCTGACGGGACGCCCGGCGGGCGGTGGGTTCAGGGGTCAGGGGCTCGTGACTCATCCGTCATTGATCCCCCCGGACGCCTATCGCCGCTGCCCGGCTTCCTGCGCGAGGCCCGCGAGGCCCGTGAGGTCGACCGGGTAGTCCTGGCCGAAGTCGGCCGACCGGCTCAGCGGCTCCCAGGCGGCCGCCTCCTCCAGCTGGCCGCGCGAGTAGTCCTGCGCCATCTGGACGGCACCGGCCCCGAGGAGGAGGTGGGAGGGCAGGTTCGGGTGCTTGACGAGGCGGACCAGGATCTCGCCGGCACGGTCGGGGTCACCCGGGGCGGACATGCCGTTGAACAGGCGCACCATCTCGCCCACCGTCGACTCGTACTCCGGTGCGACCTCCGGGACCTTCATCGAGGCGCCGGCCCAGTCCGTGGCGAAGCCGCCCGGCTCCACGACCAGGCACCTGATGCCGAACGGCGCGGTCTCGGCCGCCAGCACCCGGGTGAAGCCGTCCACGGCGAACTTCGCCGCCTGGTAGGACCCGAGCCCGGGGTTGCCGCCGACGCGACCGCCGATGGAGGAGAACTGCACGATCGTCCCGCCGCCCTGCGCCCGGAGGACCGGGATCGCGGCCGTCGAGACGTTGTAGACGCCCCAGAAGTTGGTTTCGAACTGACGGCGGAAGTCGTCCTCGGACGTGCTCTCGATCGCCGAGGTGTTGGCGTATCCCGCGTTGTTGACCACCACGTCGACCCTGCCGAACTTCTCCCGCGCCGCGGTGAACGCGGCCCGGGCCGCGGCGGCGTCGGTGACGTCGAGCGCCACGGGGAGCACGCGGTCGCCGTACTTCTCGACCAGGTCGGCCAGCTGCTCGGGCCGGCGGGCGGTCGCGACGACCTGATCGCCGGCCGCCAGGGCGGCGCCGGCGAGGGAGCGACCGAAGCCGCGCGAGGAGCCAGTGATGAACCAGGCGTGGGTGTGTGTACTCATACTCCTAGCGCAACACAGTTGCGTTATTAGCGCAACCCTGTTGCGGTAACTTTGGACTACTTACCGAAACCTTGTTTCGTTACGCTGGGGCCATGACCACGGCTGACTTCATACGAGCCCGTAGCCCCGAGGCCAAGCGGGCCCGCGAGGATGCGATCCTCGCGGCGGCGGCACACCTGGCGGCCGCGAACGGCGTCCGGGAGGTGACCGTGACCGCCATCGCCGACGAAGTCGGCATGCACAAGTCCGCGATGCTGCGCTACTTCGAGACGCGCGAGGACATCTTCCTGCGCCTGGCGGCGAACGCCTGGCAGGACTGGTCAGCCGAGGTGCGCGGCCGCCTCGATGCCATCACGCCCTGCCTGGCCGCCGGCGGGCCGGTGTGGGACCGGACCGCCCACTCGATCGCCGACGCCTTGGCCCGGTCACTGGTGGCCCGGCCGCTGTTCTGCGACCTGCTGGCACACACCCCGCTGAACCTGGAACGCAACGTCTCCACCGAGAGCGTCCGGGCGTTCAAGAAGACCGCCATCGCGGAGGTCACGAAGATCAGTGCCGCCCTGGGCACGGTCACCCCGCTCGGCCCCGACCAGGCGCTCAACGTCGTGACGACCGCCACCTCGATGGCCGGATCCCTGTGGCAGATGGCCGCGCCCGGCACGCGTCTGCGCGCCTTCTACGAGACCGACCCCGAACTGGCCCACTCCGTCGTCGACGTCGAGCCCCGGCTGGCCGACATCCTGGCCGCCCTGCTCACCGGCTACGCCGCCGCTTCGGGGGCGGCGCGGGCACCGGAGCACTGACCAGGCGCTTGCTCGGCACGGGCCCCTGACCTCGACACAGGCCCCTGCCCAAGCACCTGTTCACCCCAGCCCACCGCCACACCGGCCCGCTCCCCCGCCTGCCCGTACTGCCGGTGCGGCCTGACGGCGCGCCATACTGACCGTGCATGACCAGTCACCGTACCCACGGCGCTTCCGGTGGGCAGTGGCGGGTAGCCATGCCCGGGCAGGGAGAGGTGCGGAGATGACGGATCGACAGGTCCCGGGCGGGCGCCGGGCGGCCGGGCAGCTGGAGGGCGTGGTACTGGCCGTGCTCTGGGCAGCCGGCGGCCCGCTGACCGCGTCCCAGGTGAACACCCTGCTGCCCGGCGACCTCGCCTACACCACGGTGGTCACCATCCTGTCCCGCCTGCACGACAAGGGCACCCTGCGCCGCGAGCGGGTCGGCCGCGGCTACGCCTACGCCCCGGTGCGGGACGAGGCCGCGCACACCGCCAGCCAGATGCACTCACTGCTGCAGCGCGGTTCGGACCGCGGGGCGGTGCTGGCCCGGTTCGTCTCGGACCTCACCGACGAGGACGAGGAACTGGTGCAGCGCCTGCTCGCCGCCCACGTCGACCCGGTCCACGGCGCCGCGGGCCATGCCGGCACGAGCCACCGCGGCGGCCACGACAACCCGAAGGGCTGAGCAGTGGGCCCCAGTTTCCTCGCCCCGCTCATAGTCAGCGGCACCCTGGCCCTTGCCGCACCCCGCCTGGCCACCCGGTTGGCGCCCCGCCCGGCCGCCTGGGCGCTCGCCACCGCCGGCGCGTCGGCCGCGACGACCTGGCTGGGCGCCCTGGCGCTGCTGGCGTTCACCGGCTTCGGGCAGATCCGGGCGGTGGCCGACCGGGGGCTCTGGTCGGTCTGGTACCTGCGCAGCCAGGAGCCGGTCAGCCGGCTGGGGGCGGGCCTGTGCGGCCTGCTGCTGCTCCTCGGGGTGGCCCTGGTGCTGCGCGCCTCCTGGCGGCGCGGCCGGGTGCTGCTGCAAGCCCGGCACCGCTGCCGCACCCTGCCGGTCTCCGGCGACCTGGCGGTGCTCGACGATCCGGTCCCCGAGGCGTTCGCACTGCCCGGCGCCCCCGGGCGGGTGGTGGTGTCAACGGGGATGCTGCGCGTGGTGGCGGGGGTCGAGCTGGCCGCACTGATGGCGCATGAGCGGGCCCATCTGCGCCATCGCCACCACCGCTTCCTGCTCGCCTACCAGCTGTGCGCCGCCGCCTGCCCGCTGCTGCGCCCGCTGGCGCGGGAGGGTGCCTTCGCCGTCGAGCGCTGGGCGGACGAGGAGGGGGCCCGGGCGGTCGGCGACCGGGCCGCCATGGCCCGTGCCGTGGGCCGGGCCGCGCTGGCCCGCAAGACCGACCCCGGGCCGCAGGCGCTGCCGGCGGCCACCGGCGGTCCGGTGCCGCGCCGGATGCGGGCGCTGCTCGCGCCGCCGCCGGCCACCCGCCGGGCGCCGCTGGCCGCCGCCGCGACGCTGGCGCTAGGGTGCCTGGTCAGCCTCGGGTTCGCCGCGCACACCACGGAGGACCTGTTCCGGGCGGCACGGCACGCGTACGTCCAGCGGCACCCGGGGGCCGGCGCCAACGGCGACCGCGACTGACCGACCGGCCGCACCGGCGCCCGAACCATGGCGCCGCGACCGGCGTCCTCATTCCCAGGACGTCCCGGCTGCCTCGGCCGTCGCTTCCCGGCCGGAAAGTGACGCGGCCCTGAACACGAACTACTACACGCTGTAGATTGACCTTTCGTGCCCGGCCCGGGCGCGACCCGCGAATGGCTCCACGAGCGATTCATACTGCCACCGACGGTGCTCGGCGGGCAGGCCTGCCCGCCGAGCAGGTCCGGCTCGCCGTTCACCCCGACGACCAGGACCCGCCCATGACGCTCACGCCCACCACCCGACCACCGACCGCGGAGGCCGCGGCCGCCCCGGCCGGTAGACCGGGACGCCGCGGCCTGCTGCCCGCCGGCTGGATCCGGGTCGGACGGCCTGCGTGGTGGGCCGAGCTGGTGCTGATCATCGTGGGCTGGGTGCTCTACAACGACACCCGCAACGCCGTGCCCGGCCAGCGGGACGCGGCGCTGCGGCGGGCGGGCGAGGTGCTGGGCTTCGAGAAGCACCTGCACCTGAGCTTCGAGCAGTGGGCCAACCACACGGCCGACCACACCACGTGGCTGATCGTCGGGATGAACTACTACTACGCCACGCTCTACATGGTCGGCCTGATCGGCGTGCTGCTCTGGCTCTACTGGCGCCACCCCGAACAGTACCGGGCCGCACGCACGGCGCTCTGCGTCACCTCGGGCTCCGCGCTGCTCGGCTTCTACTTCTTCGCGCTGGCCCCGCCGCGCTTCCTGGCCAACGCGGGCTTCATCGACACGGTGGTGAAGCACCACACCTGGGGCTCCTGGGCGTCCGGTTCGGTGGACACCGTCTCCAACCAGTACGCCGCGATGCCGTCCATCCATGTGGCCTGGGCCTCGTGGTGCGGCATCGTGATGTTCCGGCTCGCCAAGAACCAGCTGGTGCGGGCGCTGGGTGTGGTGTTCCCGCTGACCACGTTCGCGGTGATCGTCTGCACCGGCAACCACTTCGAGGCCGACGCCGTCGCGGGCGCGACGATCGCGTTCCTCGGCTTCGGTGTGCAGCGGCTGCTCACCGGCCGCCCGGCCTTCCCACCCCGCGGCTGACGCACCAGCGCCCGCAGGCATCGCCCTCCCCGGAGACCACCGGGGAGGGCGATGTGCTTTTCGGCGATGTGCCTTTCAGGCGATGTGCCTTTCGGGCAATGTGCCTTTCAGGCGATGTGCTTCGCAAGACACCAAGGGCGGCAGGGCAGTGTCAGACGAGCACCACCGGCGCACCGGTCAGCTCGATGCCGGCGTCCCGCATCTCGGCCATCGCGGCCTCGGTGCTGTCGTGGGCGACGCCGGCCGTGTAGTCGAGCAGCACCCGGGCTTCGAAGCCGGCCTTGACACCGTCCAGCGCGGTCGCCTTCACACAGTGGTCGGTGGCGATGCCGACCACGTCGATCTTGCTGACCTGGTGGGCGTGCAGCCAGGCGGCGAGCCCGGTGCCGTCCACCGCCGCCCCCTCGAAGCCGCTCTTGGAGGCGGAGTGCGCGCCCTTGTAGAACACCTCGTCGACCGCCCCCGACGCCATCGCGGGCTGGAAGGCGGGGTGGAACTCGCTGCCGGCGCTGCCGGCCACGCAGTGCACGGGGAAGGAGTCGCGGAAGTCCGGGTGGTCGGAGAAGTGTCCGCCCGGGTCGATGTGGTGATCACGGGTGGCCACCACGTGCGCGTACCGCGCGCCCCGGGCCCGGTTGGCCAGCGCGGCGATCGCACCGGCCCGCTCCGCGCCGCCCTTCACCGGAACGCTCCCTCCTTCACAGAAGTCCTTCTGTACGTCTACGACGATCAGTGCACGGTGCACGTCAGCCCCTTCCGCCCTGGAACCTGAGGTTCCATCCGTGCCCCACCTCTTCCGGACAGGCGCGGTATCTGACGGGTATTCACCCGACTGGCGGCATCCGGCTGGCGCATCCGGCAACCGTCACACACGCCCCGCCCGCGCCCCGCGTACCACCGGCTGGAAGATGTCACCGAGCGGCGCGCGCCCGCCCGCCGCCCCCACCTCGGCGTACCACTCCCGCCCGAGCAGCAGCCCGAACAGCGGCGCCGGCATCCGGACCAGCGCCCGCATCACCGGAGCCAGCCGGCCGGTCCCCGACACCTGCGAGCGGTGCGCGGCCAGCGCCCGCTGCTTCTGCCCGGCGTAGCGCCGCACGTCGATCCGGTGGGTGATCGCCGACCGCGGCGTGAAGGCGTTGCCCAGCACCTCGGGGTCGTAGCGGAACGGGATGCGCAGCAGCCGGATCGTCCGCACCAGTCGGGCCACCCCCTCACGCGGCAGCGTGCCCTCCAGTACCCGCCCCACGCCTGCCAGTTCGGCGGCCAGCCGGCCGACCTGGTGCACCTTGACGTGGTCCTGGTGCCCGTAGCCGCCCGCCGCGTCATAGCTGAGCAGCAGCTCGGCCTTCTCCTCGCACAGGATGGCGGCCAACTTCGCTGCGGCATCGGCCGGTTCGGCGCGGGCGAAGCGGATGCGATCCGGCGGGTCGGGGTAGAGCACCGGGCCGTGCCCGCTGTCCGCGTAGCCCAGATGCACCACCCGGGCCACACCCAACACCTCGGCGCTGGCCCGCAGTTCGGCCAGCCGCGGCGACTCCCCCGGGCCGCGCTCGCCGATCTGGTCGGTGGCCACCACGACCGCCACCCGGTGCCCCGCCGCGGCGGCTCGCGCCAACGTGCCGCCGGTCAGCAGCACTTCGTCATCCGGATGGGCGTGGAAAGCCACGACGGTTGCCATGGCGGCATTGTGCCGCACCCGGCCGCAAGATCGTTCGGCGCGCCTGGAGTTCCGCATGACCAGTGCGGAGTACCAGAGCCTGCTGCGCAGCTACTCGGGCCACCGGGTGCTGGCACCGGCCGCGCGGGCCGCCCTGCTGGGCTGCCTCGGCAACCTGATCGACCGTCGGCACGGCGGCCGGATCACCAAGCGCTGTCCGACCCGGCTGCTGCTCGCGCGCCGCCTCAGCTGAGCCCGCGCTCGGCGGCGGTCTGGGCCGCGTTCCGCCGGGCGATGGCGACGGCCTCGGCGATGGGCAGGTTGGCGGGTTCGCCGTGCCCGGGCAGGATGAGGTCGACGTCCAGGGTTTCGAAGGCGGCGAGGGTGGCGCGCGCCTCGGGCTCCGAGTGGGTGAAGAACCACGGGATCAGCTGCGGGCCCTCGATCGGCGACAGCGCGTGCCCGGTCACCAGTGCGTCACCGGTGACCAGGGCCCCCGGTCCGGGCAGGTGGAAGGCGAGGTGGCCGGTGGTGTGCCCGGGGGCCGGCAGTGCGACCGGTCCGCCGGGCAGGTCGAGGGGGCCCGGCGGGATCGGGGTGGCGTCCGGGATCGCGGGGTCGTCCAGTGCCCCGACCCGCAGCACTCGCTCCATCCACGGCAGCAGCAGCTCCTGCGGCGCCTTCTGCACGTCCGCCACCGTCGCCTGTTCGAGGAACTCCCGCCGGGCGTGCCGCACTTCGACGTCACCCGTGTACACCGGGATGCCGAACCGGCGGTGCAGGTCCTTGACGGCACCCATGTGGTCGACGTGCGCATGGGTCAGCAGCACCGCCTGGACGTCCTGCGGGCGGCAGCCCAGCGAGCGGATCGACTCCTCTACGGCCGGCGCGTCCCCGGGCCAGCCGCCGTCGATCAGCGTCAGGTCGCGGCCGTCCCGCAGGATGATCCAGTTGACGGCCGTGCCTTCGAAAGAGAAGACGTTCTGGGCTACTTCGGTCATGGTGACCATTGTGCCAGCCCAGGTGTCAGCGCTTGTGCGCCGCGTCAAGCGTCGTGGGGAGCCTCGCCCGCCACCACCGTCACCGGGATGCCGTCTCCCGCAGCCTGGGCCAGCCGGTCGTGGAGGGCCTGCGAGGCCACCCCCTCTGCGGTGCTGGTCACTTGGACGCCCGAGGCGTCGCTGGCGGGCCCGACGGTGTAGAGCGGGAAGCCGAGCAGCGTCGGCATCAGCTTGCCGACCCGTCCGGCCGCGCTGACCAGCGTCTGCTTGCTGTACCGGCAGGCATACAGGTCGAGCCTGCTCAGGTCGATGTCCGGGTGGGCCTGCTTGGCTGCGGCGGCCAGGGCCTGCCCCTTGTTCAAGTCCGTGACGCAGAGGGCCACATGGCCCCTCGGGTAGTCGGTGATCTGCGAACCGTAGATGTCGGCGTAGTCACCGGTCCCCTGTTCGCCGACGGCCTGGGTCAGCGCCTCGGCCTCCGGGGTGTTCCCGGGCGTCGAGTCCTGGCCGGTCGGCGGCGCGGTGGGCACCGCGGTGGGCAGCGCGCCCTGCCACTCGGCCGCGGTCGGGCAGGACCTCGCGCCCGCGCTGTGGGCGGGCTCCTGCTGGGGCCCGTGTACCACCGGACTTCCGCAGCCCGCGAGGGCGGTGGCGATGAGCAGGAGCAGCGCGGCGTTGAGGCTACGGGGCAAAGTCGACTCCGAGGACTTCCGAGTTCCACTGTGTGGTCCTCCCTATGATGTGCCCACGCGCTGGGCGGTTCCACCGGCCGATCTGACGATCCGTGAGGACCGTAGGATCGTGATCATCATCAGCTGATCACGGCAGGGGGAAACGATGACGGAACGGCTCGCGGTGGTGTCGGGCGGCGGCACGGGGATCGGCAAGGCGATCGCACGCCGGCTGGCCGGCGACGGGCACCGGGTGGTGGTCCTGGGACGGCGCACCGAGGTGCTGGAACGGGCCCGCGAGGAGATCGACGAGGCGGTCGGCGCCGCCCGAGTGGTACCGGTCGGCGTCGACCTGACGGACGCTCGGCAAGTCGAGGCGGCCGTCCAGCGGATCGCCCCGCTCGGCCCGGTGGACGTGCTGGTCAACAACGCCGGCGCCGTGATCACCGCCCCCGCAGACGACTCGCTGCCCGCGCTCGCCGAGGCCTGGCGACGCGACCTGGACACCAACCTGGTGACGGCCGTGCTGCTGACCACTGCCCTGCTGGACCGGCTGCGCCGCCCCGGCGGCCGACTGATCGTGATCAGCTCCGCCGCTGCCCAGCGCGGTGGCGCCGGCTCGCACTCGGCCGGCTCGTACGCCGCCGCGAAGGCCGCGCTGCACGGGTGGGCGTTCGGTCTGACCCGGCAGCTCGGGCCGGACGGCATCACGGTGAACGTGCTGGCACCCGGCTATGTCGCCGACACCGAGATCTTCGGCGACCGCTGGAGCGAGCGCTTCCACGCCGAGAAGGTTGCGGACACCCTGGTCGGCCGCGCCGGCACCCCCGAGGACGTGGCGGCCGCCGTCGCCTACCTCGGCTCCCCGAGGCGGGCTATCTCACCGGCCAGGTGATCGGCCTCAACGGCGGTGCCGTGCTGGGGCGGTAGCAGCCGTCCGGCCCTGCGAATTTCGGTGCCAGGCCGTAGTTGCCGCTGATGTTCCCGCTGGGCGCTACCCATGATCACCCGGCCAGGAACTCCGCCGCGCGGGCGCCCCCGGTGCGGATGTCGGCGAGGTCACGGGAGATGTGCACCTCGGCGTCGGGGAGCAGGTCGGCGAGGGCCTCGGCGGTGGCGACCGGGTGGCTCGGGTCGGTGTCCCAGGCCAGCACCAGTGTGGGGTGCGGCAGTTGACGCAGGGCCTGCGGGTCGGGCAGGTCGTTGGCGGCGGCCGCGCGCAGCACGGTCGGCATCAGCTCCTGCGACACGTCGAAGACCGGGGGAAGTCGGTGTCGGCCAGGATCGGCGGCCGGCCGAGGCGCATCGCGGTGTGCAGGGCGGCCTTGCCCTGCTGCGCCACGGTCCGCGCGGCGGCGCGCAGGACCTCGCGGCGGCCCTCCCCGGCCTGCCAGGCGACGCCGGGCATGGCCAGCACCAGCCGGTCGAAGCGCTCGGGCTCCGCCAGGGCGGCGTGGAGCACGGTGGCCGCGCCATCGAGGAGCCGATGGCATGGACCCGGTCGCCGGGGGCGAGGTGGTCGCAGAGCGCCCGGAGGTCGTCGGCGAGCGCCGGGTAGGCGTAGTCGGCCTCGACCGGGCGGCCGGTGGATTCGCCGTGGCCGCGGGCGTCGTACTCGGCCAGGCGCAGCCCTGCGGCGGCGATCGGCGACCAGTCCAGGAACCCCGACCGCCGCTCGTGGTCCCGGCTGGAGAGGGCGCCGTGGGCGTACACCGCGAGCGGGCCGGTCCCGGTGCTGCGGTAGGCGAGGCGGGCGTGCGGGACGTCCAGGGTCTGCGAAGCGGGCACGGCGGCGCGGTCCTTCCCAGGGCAAGCCGGAGATCAACAATGTCACGATCGTCATCAAGGCCTTGATGACTGTCAATCCACTTGCGCACCCGCATCGGCTTGTACCATCTGCCCATGGGAATGCCGGTCAGTGAACGCCTCGGAATCGACATCCGCCACGCCGAGCAGGAGCTGATGGCGGCGAAGCGGGCCGCAGTGGACCCGGCCGGGCTCACCGTGCCGCAGTACGCCACGCTCTTCGTGCTCGCCGAGAACTCCGGGATCAGCGGCGCCGCACTGGCCCGAGCGTGCAACGTCACGCCGCAGGCGATGGCCGTGGTGCTGAAGAACCTCACCGACCGCGGGCTGGTCGAGCGCGCCCCGCACCGCTGGCACGGGAACGTGCTGGAGACCCGCCTCACCGAAGCCGGCCGCACCGCACTCGAGTTGGCGGACGCCCGGGCCAGCGCCATCGAGCAGGCCATCGCCGATGAGCTGACCGCCGCGGAGCGCGAGCAACTGCGCGCCCTGCTCGGCCGCTGCACGGCGGCGATCCAGCGTGCCGCCGGGGAGCAGCGCCCGGGCTAGGACGCGCGGCTGCGCTCGTCGTCACGTCGTCGGTCAGTCGCGGTGCAGTCGTCGGTCAGTCGCCGGCCGGGTCCGCCTCGCCCGCCGATTCGCCCGCCGCCTCGTCCTGCGCCGCACCGTCCGGCAGCGGGAGGGCCGGCTTGCCGCGCCGCGCCATCTCGGCCTCGAAGAGCTGCTGGAACTCCTTGGCCGGGCCGTTCAGCACGATCGGCGAGTCGTCGTCCAGATCGATGCCCTGGGCACGCAACTTCTGGTCCGCCACCATCACCGGATCCTCCGGGTCCGGGTCGGACGGGCGCGGCCCCTCCGGCCCGTCGGGCCCGAACCGGACCATCCGTTCGACCCGGATGATCCTCAGGAACCGGTCCTCGACGGTCAGTTCGTTGCAGCCGGTGCTCTCCAGCATCTCGGCCGCCGCAGCATACGCCTCGCGCTCCTCCTGGGAGAGCCCGCGGTAGACCGGATCGGCCACCCGCAGGTGCATCGAGAGCACGTCCCGGGCCCGGAACGGCGTGGGGCAGTCCACGATGCCGGCCGGCACCCACTTGCCCCACTGCCGCTCGGCGACCGAGAACGCCGCGGGCAGCAGCACCACGCCGGGGTGGGTATGACCGGCCTGCACCGCGTCGTCGTAGGTGGCGGTCGAGGTGCGGGCCCGTCCCGGGACCAGCTGGATCAGGTCGGTCTTGAGGATGCCCTCGGACATGCCGGTCGGCACGGTGGGGTCGAGGACGAAGCCCTCCGCCGGGTCCGGGCCGCCGGTCCGGCCGCGCAGTTCCGGGTCGTCCGGGTCGTCGAAGTCGCTGGAGCGCGGCGGCTCCGGCCCGTCCGGCCCGGTGCGGATGAACCGCTCCACCCGGATCACCCGGTAGCGGCCGTCCAGCTCCACCTCGTCGATCTTCTCCCACTCCAGCCGCTCGGCGATCGCCAGGTACCGCTGCTGGGTCTCGGTGTCGCCGGCCTCCGCCACCTCGGCCGCCTGCTCGCGGGCCAGCATGCCCATCACCTCGCGGGTTCCCTGCGGGGTGAGCCCGAGGCTCGACACGACTTGCCAGCCGCCCTCCTCGCGCTCCCGGGCCACCGTGTACATCGGACTGCCCGCCGAATGCAGGTCGGGGTATCCGTCGCGCGCCTGCCATGCCTCGACATCCGCGAGCTCCGCCGCCGGACCGTCCGGCGTGGTCACCCGGATGGTCAGGTAAGCAGGAGCGCTGTCAGCGAAGTTCACCATGGCGCACATGATGGAACCGCCCTGCCCCCGATCCGCAGTCGAATGCCCCGATTGTCCCCCGAAGGTGGCATTGGCACCGGATGCAGGCGCGCCAGCCGCAACAGGTGCACGATCATCGGGAGTTCCCGCCTGCCCCTCCCCCGGCTCCGCCCAACAGTTGAATCTGACACGGATGTCAGGTCCTACGGTTCCGGCATGACGACCAACACCCAAAACCCGCCGCTCTTCCAGCCCACCACCCTCGGCCAGCTGGAGCTCCCCAACCGCCTGGTGATGGCCCCGATGACGCGCACCCGCGCCGGGGCCGACGGCGTACCACAGCCGATCATGGCGACCTACTACGCCCAGCGCGCCTCCGCCGGCCTGATCATCGCAGAGGCCAGCACGCCGAACGCGGTCGGCCAGACCTACGCCAACATCCCCGGCATCCACACCCCGTCGCAGGTCGCCGGCTGGCGCACCGTCACCGAGGCCGTCCGGGCGGCCGGCGGCCGGATCTTCCTGCAGCTCCAGCACGGCGGCCGGATCGGGCACCCGGAGAACAGCGGGCTGCACCCGCTGGCCCCTCCCCGATCGCACTGCCCGGCACCATCCACACTCCGAGCGGCCACCAGGACGCGGTGGTCCCAGTGGAAATGACTGTGGATCAGATCCGCGAGACCGTCGCCGACTTCGCCACCGCCGCTCGCAACGCCCTGGCGGCCGGTTTCGCGGGCGTGGAGGTGCACGCCGCCAACGGCTACCTGCTGCACCAGTTCCTGGCGCGGAACACCAACCACCGCACCGACGAGTACGGCGGTCCGGTGGCGAACCGGATCCGCTTCGTGGTGGAGGTGGTCCGCGCGGTGGCGGCGGCCATCGGCCCGGAGCGGGTGGGCCTGCGGGTGGCGCCGGGCGTGACCGCCAACGACATCGAGGAGGGCGACACCGCGGACATCTACCGCGCCCTGATCCCGGCCCTGGCAGGCGACCGACTGGCCTATCTGCACGTGGTCTTCGCGGACCCGGACGCGGACGTCTACCAGCAGATCCGCCGCGACTGGCCCGGCACCCTGATCGCCAACCCGGTGCTCGGCTGGGGCGGTGCGCTGCCCGCGGACGGCGGCCGTGCCGCCGCCGAGCGACTGCTGGCGGCCGGGGCCGACCTCATCGCCTTCGGCCGCGGCTTCCTCGCCAACCCCGACCTGGTGGCACGGCTGCGGACCGGCGCACCGCTCAACGAGGTGCGCGGCCACCAGATGTACGCCGGCGGCACCGACGGCTACACCGACTACCCGACGCTTGCGGCCGCCGAGCCAGTCGCTTAGCCGGTCCGCGCCTGACCAATGGTCAAATTCCACTGGACGGCATATGCCGGTCACCGATATATGTAGACCCATGGTTGAACGCTCCATGCAGGAGCCCACGCTGCTCCTGCTCACCGCGCTGGCCGATGCCCCACGGCACGGCTATGCACTCATCCAGGAGATCGCCGCCATCTCCGCCGGCCGCGTCACGATGCGCACCGGGACCCTCTACGGGGCCCTGGAGCGGCTGCTCGGCCAGGGCCTGATCCGAGTCGAGAGCGAGGAGATCGTGGACGGCCGCGCCCGCCGCAGCTACGCGCTCACCGACTCCGGACGGCAGGCGCTGGCCGCCGAGGCCGACCGGCTGCGTGCCGTCGCCACCGAGGCGCAGCGGCGGCTCTCGATCCGTCCCCGTCCCCGTCCGCAGAACCGAGGAGCGTTCGCATCATGAGTGACCGCATGCTGCGCCTGGCGCTCCGGCTGCACCCGGCCGCCTACCGGCGCGAGTGGGGCGAGGAGATCGCGGCGGTCTTCGCCGACACCACCGCCGGGGCGGGCCGCTGGGCCACCGCTCGCGAGCTGCTCGACCTGGCCGGGCACGGGATGCGCGGCCGGCTCGGTCTCGGCTCCGCGGGCCGGCCCGCCCGGATCGCGGCCATCGCGGCACCGTTCGCGGCCGGGGCGGCGGCCGGGGCCACCCTGGTCAACCTCTATGTGACGCTCATTCGGGGGCTGATCTACGCCGATTCGATCACCTGGCCGTTCGCACCGTGGGGGCCGGCCGGCCACCACCCGCTTCGCACGGTCGGTGAACTCGTCTGCCAGTTCAGCGAGTTGCTCCTCCTGGCAGCTGCGGTCGCGGCGCTGTTGGGGCGCTGGTCGCTCAGCCGGCTGCTGGCACCGGTCGGCGTGCTCGCCGGGGTGGCGGGCCCCTTGATGCAGTTGCTGCCGATGGCATCGCACTCGGTCGAGCGCCTGCTGGTCGACCTGTTCGTGCTGGTGGGCCCGCAGACGATCTGGGCCGCGACCGTGTTCGCCGCTCCGCGTGACCTGCTCGGCCCGGCCAACTGGCGCCGCACCGTCGCGCTGCTCGCGGGCTTGCTGCTCGCGGGGCCGATGCTCTACCAGTTCATGGTCGGCGAGCCCTTCACATCCATCTGGCTCTTTGTGAATCCGCAGTTGCTCCTCGTTGTCGTGGTGACCTTCGAGGTCGCCCTGGTCACCGCCGGGGCGCTGGCGCTGCGCTGGGACCGCCTCGGCCTGGCGGCAGCGGCGGTGGCCGGTCTGCCGGTCGGCGTACTGGGACTGCTCGCCGTGGCGGCCCACCCCAACCCGATCGCCCTGACCGCCGCTGTGCTCACCCTCGGTGTGATGATCGCGGCCCTGCTGATCGGCCGGCGCGGCCGGTCGATGGAGCGCGGGCCGAGCAGCCCGACGGCGATGGGCTGACACCGGGTCGCCTGATGAGGTGGTCAACCCTCTGAGAGAGTGGCACGGTAGCTTTTCGGGGCGCGCGGGTCTACCTGCGCGCCCCGAAGGCATGTCCCCCCTCGCCCGACCTGGACGGTCCGCCGCCATGACCTCACCCGCCCGACCGCGCCCCTGGGCCCGGGTCCGCCCCGTACTCGACGCCGTCCTGGCCTACCCGCGCCGCGCTCCGCTGACCTTCGCGTACGTGTGCCTGCTGCTGGCCACCCACGCCTGGGTGGAGTACGGCATGACGGCGGAGCGCTCAGCGGAGCTGCTGCGCTACTTCAGCACCAACCTGGACAACCTGCGCGACCATCCGGTGTCCGCACTGCTCGGCAGCGCGCTGTTCTTCGACGGAACGCTCACCGATGTCACCTCGGTCGGCTTCGGGGGCACCTTCATCACCCTGGGACTCGGCGTCTGCGGCTGCCTGGCCTGGGCGGAGCGGCGCTGGGGCGGGCTGCGGGCAGCCGGAACGTTCCTCCTCGGGCACATCGGGGCCACACTGCTGACCGCCGTGGTGATAGTCGTGGCGCTGCGGCACGGCTGGTATCCGCCGAGCGTGCGGCAGGCCGACGACTACGGCATCAGCTACGGCGCGCAGAGCGTGATGGCGGCCGCGACGATCGGGCTGCCGCGCTGGAGCCGGCTGCCGTGGGTGCTCTTCGTGCTCGCCTGGCCGCTCGGTGGCGGCAGCGACTGGCCCGGGCCGCTGCCGGAGTTCAGCACCATCGGCCATCTGCTGGCGGCGGCGCTGGGGTTCGCCCTGCTCGCGGTCGGGCCGGTGGCCAGGAGGGCGCGCGGCCGGCGTCCCGTGTGAGGTGCTCCGGGCGGCGGGCGGCGTTCCGAGTAGCCTTCTGTGACGGGAGAGAAGGTGGTGGGAGATTGCGTCGGGCCCCGCAATGCGCTAGTCACACTGAGCCGCGAGCCGCGAGCCGCGAGCCGCGAGCCGCGAGCCGCGAGCCGCGAGCCGCGAGCCGCGAACGCCGCTGACGGGTTGTATGCGATCCTGTCGTCGGGCGGCGGAGGGTTGCGGTGATGTCCGATAGGCGGATCCTCGTCCCGGTCGGCCCTCAGGCCTGGCGGTGGCGAACCTTCAGCGGCGAGCGGACCCTGGTGGTCGCCGCGCGGACGGTCACGTCGCTGGTCCGGGTCCTGGACGTGCTTCCCGCGGTCGTGCCCGACGACCCCCGGGTGGCCGTGGTCTTCGCCTACGATCCGTCATCGGCGTTCAACGACGGTGTGCTCGACCTGCTGCGGTCGCTCGGCTGCCGCACCCTCCCATGGTCCCAACTGGCGGAGATCCAGCCCGATCTGCTGCTCTCGGCGAGCGAGAACATCGGCGCCCCGGCCGGCGACTTCCCGCTGCTGATCCTGCCGCACGGCATCGGGTTCCAGAAGTTCGTTCCCGACTCGGCGAGTTCGAGCACCCGGCTGTCGGGGCTGGTCGCCGATGAGCTCCTGACCGCCCGCCGGGCCTGGCTGGCCGTCTCGCACCCGGACCAGGAACGGCAGTTGGCGGCCAGCCACCCCAGCACGGTCGGGCGGACGGTGCTGGTCGGCGATCCCGTGCTGGACCGGCTGCGGGCCAGCCGGCGCTGGCGCGAGCGGTACCGCAGTGCGCTCGGCATCGCGGGCAACCAGCGCCTGGTGGTGCTGAGTTCCACCTGGGGCTCCGGGTCGCTGATCGGCACCCACCCCGATCTGCCGATGGAGCTGCTCGCCCAGCTGCCAGCCGACGAGTTCCGGGTGGCGCTGGTGCTGCACCCCAACGTCCCTTCGGCGCACGGCTCCTGGCAGGTGCGGGTGCTGCAGCAGAGCGCCGTCGACGCCGGCCTGCTGCTGGTCGACCCGCTGGACGGGTGGCAGCAGGCGCTGGTGGCGTCCGACCTGGTGATCGGGGACCACGGCTCGGTGACGCTCTACGGCGCGGCGCTGGGCAAGCCCGTACTGCTGGCCGCGTTCGGCTCCGAGTCGGTTCCTGGGACGGCGGGATCGGCCCTGCGCGAGGCCGCCGACTGGCTGGAGACCAGCGCCCCGCTGCGCCCCCGACTCGAAGCCGCGCTGGCGGAGCACCGGCCGGACCGGCTGACCGGGATCACCGACCGGGCCTTCGCCGAACCGGGGATGGCACTGCCCAGACTGCGCCAACTGGTCTACCGGCTGCTGGGACTTGGCGAGCCCAAGGTCCCGACGCGCGGCGCCCAGGCGTTCCCGCTGCCGCCGCAGATCCCGGCCCGGGTCACCTCGATGCTGGTGGCAACCACCGTGGCGGACACGGCCGATGGCGGGCTCCGGGTGGACGTCGAGCGCTTCCCGGCCCCGGTCGCCAAGCGCGGCGAGGAGAGCGGCGACCGCTTCTGGCACCTCGCGAGCGACGTGGACGAGCCGGACACCGAGCTCAGCGAGAGCGCCTCCGTACTGCTCTGCGGCGACGTGCTGTCCGGCACCGACACCGGGACGGCCCGGATCACCACCCTGCTGGCCGACTTCCCCGGCGCCCTACTGGCCGCGCTGCCCCTGGAGCACGGCTGCCTGGTCGGCTTGCGGGACGGCCGGGTCATCGCGGTCGACCCCATGCACGGCCCGCCCCCGGACCCCGGCCTGGCAGCGGCAGCCGTCTACGCCTGCCTGCGGACGGGCCGGGAGCCGGCGGACACGGTGGTGACGCTCCGCTGCGGACCGCAGCAGCGGCAGGTCCGGCTCACCGGCTGAGCGACTGAGCGACTGAGCGACTGAGGAGGGAGCGTCAGCCAGCCAGCCGGGCTACGAGTTCTGCGGCGCGGGGGCTGCCGCCCGTCTGGTAGATCTCCAGGGCGCGTGACAGGCAGTGGCGGGCTTGCTCGGCGTCATCCAGCACATCTGCCAAGTCCTCCAGCGCCTGCGCCTCGTAGTGCCCCGCGCGCTGCTCGCGGAGTTCACCGGCGGCGGCGCTCAGGTCGGCCGCCGCACCGCTGCGGTCGCCCTGCCTGGCGCGGACCCGGCCCAGGTCGGCCAGAGCCCTGGCGGCCATCCGCCGGTCGTACAGGGCCAGGAAGGTGCGGCGGGCGGCCTCCAGGGCGGTCAGCGCGGTGTCGAGGTCGCCCGCCGCCGCCTGGGCGCAGCCGAGGAAGTAGCCGGCCAGCGCCGCGCCGCGCTCCTCACCGGCCTGGATGTTGAGGGCCAGTGAGCTGCGATAGGCGGCGATCGCCCGCTGCGGGTCGTGGCGGTCCAGGTAGCGCCCGAGGAACTCCTGGACGGAGGCCTGGAGCACCAGGTGCCCGGACTCGACGGCACGCCGCTCGGCGATCTCCAGTTGCTCCCGGGCCTGCTCGTCCCGGCCGAGGTCGAGCAGCGGGCGGGACAGCAGGCTGCGCAGCCGCGCTTCGGCAGCGGGCACGCCGTCCCGGGCGGCGGCATCGGCGCCGAGTTCGGCCGCCTCGCGCCAGTCGGCGAGGTGGCGGTGGTGCAGGAACAGCACGGTGAGGACTTCGGACAGCTGCCAGGTCTGCCGGTCGAGGCCGTAGCGGGCGGCGGCGCGCAGGGTGGCGAGCAGGTTGGCCCGCTCGGCCTCCAGCCAGGCGATGGCGTCCTGCGCGGGCGCGTCGGCCGCGGCGAACGGGGAGTGGGCGACGGCGGCCGACACGTCTGCGACGCCGAGGATGTCGGCGAGGTCGACGATCCGCAGCCGGTCGGCTCGGACCGTGAGGTCGGCCAGCGCGGTGAGGGCCAGGTAGTGGCCGGTGGCCCGGGTGACGATCTGCCGTTCGGTGTCCGGCCGTTCGGCCTGGCGCACGCCCTCCAGGGCGTGCAGTCGCACCAGGTCGTGCAGCCGGTAGCGGCCGTCCTCGGCCACGCCGAGCAGGCTCGCCGCCTCCAAGGTGTCCAGCAGCGGCTGCACTTGATGAGGCGTCAGATCACTGGCCACGGCGGCCAGGGCGGCGTCGAAGCTGCGTCCGGGCAGGCCGCCGAGGGTGCGGTAGAGGGCGGCGGCGGGTGCGGGCAGGTCGCGGTAGGCGAGTTCGAGTGCTGCGGACACGGTGCGCTCCTCGTGGGCGGAGGATACCGAGATGTGGCTCAACCTGCCTTGTTCGTCGGCGAGTTCGGCCACCAGGTCGGCGATGGTCAGCCGCTGGCGGATCTGCAGCCGGGCGGCGGCGATCCGCAGCGCGATCGGCAGTCCGCCGCACAGCTCGGCCAGGCGGACGGCGGCCTCGGGCGCGGCGTCGATGCGTCGTTGGCCGCAGAGCGTGCCGAGCAGGTGCAGTGCGCCCTCGGCGTCGAGGGTGTCCAGCGGCAGCAGGGCCGCGCCGTCGAGCGCGAGTTCGCCCAGCCGCCAGGTGCTGGTGGCCAGCAGCGCACTGCCCGCGCCCTGCGGGACCAGGGGCCGGACCTGGGCGGGGTGGGTCACGTCGTCCAGCACCACCAGCATCCGGCGGTCGGCGGACATGGTCCGGAAGAGCGCGGTGCGTTCGGCGAGGCCCGTCGGCAGGTAGGACTCCTCGACGCCCAGGGCCCGCAGGCACATGGCCAGGGCCTCCGAGACGTCGGCGCCGCCCCCACCCGACCTGTCGCCACTGCCACTGCCACTACCGCGCAGGGCGGCGAAGTCGATGAAGAGCTGGCCGCCGGGGAAGCGCCGCTGGTTGTGGTGGGCCCACTGGCAGGCGGTCGCCGTCTTGCCGACGCCGGGGAGGCCGCTGACCACGCCGACCGGGCAGTGCGCGGTGGCCTCGCCGTCCTCGATCAGCACCCCGTCGAGGTGGGCCAAGTCGCGCCGGCGGTTGACGAATCGGCCGACCGGCCGGGGCACCTGGTCGGGCCGCCGGTCGGCGTGGCGGGGTGGTGCCGGGGCCTGGTGGTAGTTGAAGGTGATGCCGCCGTGCACCTCCCGGGCCTGGACCACCGGGCCGTGGACCGTGCTGCCCGACAGGCTGTTGGACACGCTCCCGTGCTCCGGCCGGTCCGCTGTGCCGCCCATCGCCTCACCCCCGCCTCTCCGCCTTCGCGCCGACGCACGGCCGAACTCGCCGGCCGAGAGCCACCGTACTGGAAGCGACTGCCACGGGCATGGCACTGACACCGGTTGCGCTGCGCCGCCGGCCGGCCGTCACTCGCAGGTCCGCTCCGGCGCCGGGTAGGCGAAGCGGCCCAGGAGTTCGCGGAACCGGCCGCGCTCGGCCGGCTCCAGGCACGTCAGCAGCCGCTCCTCGGTCCGACTGGCCGCGACCAGCACCTCCGCCAAGGCCGCCTCGCCCGCATCGGTGAGTTCCACTGCGTGCGCCCGGCGGTCGGTGGGGTGGGGTCGGCGGCGGACCAGGCCGCGGGACTCCAGGCTGTCGATGTGGCGGACCATCGCGGACTTGTCGGAGCCCACGCTGTCCATCAGTTGGCGCTGCGTCTGCGAACCGAGCAGGCCCAGGTTGATCAGTACCGCCGCGTACACGTTCTCCAGTTCCAGCGGGCGCAGTTCCTCGGCGAAGGTCCGTGCGGCGCGCAGGTGGGCGTGGCGCAGCGCCAGTCCCAGCGGAGCAGGCGGTGGTTGCTTCTCGGTCATAAGGACAGTATAGGATCACTCTGAGATTGTCTCATCTGAGACTATCTCTCTGGGGACTGAATTCCTGACACCACTCGGGGGTCGCAATGTCGCTCAACCCTGCCCGGCCGCGCTGGCCGTTGATCACCCTCCGGGTGACTGCGGGCCTCACCGCGCTGCTCGCACTCATCCAACCGATCCTGGCCGGCGGATTCCTGCAGGGGTACTACCCGCTGCTCGACGCCCACATGATGGCCGCCATGATCCTCGCCACCGCGGTGCTGCTCAGCGTCATCGCCGCCGTGCTCGCCTGGCGGCTGAGCGGGCTGCCGAACCGGACCGCCGTGCAGTACGGAATCCTGCTGCTGTGCTGCGTGGCGCAGATCAGCCTCGGGTTCTCGCGCGTGCTGCTGATCCACATTCCGCTGGGTGTGGGCATCTTCGTGATGGCCGAGAAGTTCGCCGTCGAGGTCTTCCAGTTCAAGCCGGCGGCCGGCTCGGCTCCGGCAGCGGCTCCCACCATGGCCGACCTGACCGCCGTGGCCGCCGCCGGGCCGGAGGTCGCGGAATGAGCAGCGGGCTGACGAGGCGTCAACTCCTTGGTGCCGGTGGCGCGGCGGTACTAGGGGTCGGGGTGGCGGTCGGGGCCCCGCCGCTGCTGGGCATGCTGATACCCGGCGGGCAGCCCGGTCTACTGCTGAGCAGCAAGGTGCCGCTACCGCCGCGCTACCAGGCCGAGTTGCCGATCCCCGCGGTCATCCAGCCGGTCCGCAGCGACGCCACCACCGACTACTACGAGATCACCGCCCGCGCCGCGACGGCCCGGATCCTGCCCGGCCAGGACACCGAGGTCTGGGGCTACCAGGGCACCTTCCCCGGCCCGACCATCGAGTCCCGCTCGGGGCGGCGCACCGTCGTCACCCACCGCAACGCACTGCCGCACGCCACCGCCGTCCACCTGCACGGCGGCCACACCCCGCACGACAGCGACGGCTACCCGCTGGACCTGATCAGCCCGCAGGGCGGCGGCGACGCCATGGCGGGGATGGGCGGGATGAGCAAGATGGCGGGCATGCCCGGCATGAGCGGCGCCACCTTCCAGCCGCAGCGCGACTACACCTACCCGATGAACCAGCGGGCCGCGACGCTCTGGTACCACGACCACACCATGGGCTTCACCGGCCCGCAGGTGTACCGCGGCCTGGCCGGCTTCCATCTGGTCCGGGACGACGAGGAGGCCGCGCTCGGCCTGCCGCACGGCCCGCGCGAGCTGCCGCTGATGATCGCCGACCGCGCGTTCGCCGCCGACGGCTCCTTCGCCTACCCCGCGCTGGACGGCAACGAGGGCAAGCCGGGCGTGACGGACGCCTACATGAACGGCGTACTGGGTGACGTGATCCTGGTCAACGGCGCGCCCTGGCCGGTCGCCCGGGTGGACCGGGCCCGCTACCGGCTGCGGATGCTCAACGGCTCCAACGCGCGCCGCTACCGGCTGGCGCTCGACCCGCAGCCGCCGGGCGGCGGCGGCCTGCTGCAGATCGGCTCGGACGGCGGCCTGCTGGAGCGCCCGACCGCCCATGACACACTGGAGTTGGCACCCGCCGAGCGCTTCGACGTGGTGGTCGACTTCGCCCGCTACCCGGCCGGAACCAGCGTGCGGTTGGTCAACCAGCTCGGCAGCGGCTCGACCAGTGAGGTGATGCGCTTCGACATCGGCAGCGGCGGCGGCGCGGACGACTCCCGGGTGCCGGCCAAGCTGTCCTCCATCGAGCGCCTCGACCCGGCCAAGGCGGCGGCCACCCGCACCTTCGTCTTCCAGAAGTCCCAGAACAACTGGACGATCAACGGCGACGAGTACCGGCCCGGCCGCTCGCTGGCCTCGCCGAAGCTGGGCCAGGTGGAGATCTGGCGGTTCATCACCGACTTCCACCACCCCGTCCACATGCACCTGGACCCGTTCCAGGTGGTCAGCCGCAACGGCGACGCGCCCGGCGCGTACGACGCCGGCTGGAAGGACACCGTGGACGTCCTCCCCGCCCAGGGCGTGGAGGTCGCCGTCCGGTTCACCGACTACGCGGGTCGGTTCCTGCTGCACTGCCACAACCTGGAGCACGAGGACATGGCGATGATGGCGGAGTTCACCACCGAGTGATCACCGCCGAGTGATCACCACCGTGTGAAGAGTGCGGCAGCCCCTCGGGCCCCCGGTTCACCACCGGGGCCCGAGGGCGCGGCTCAGCCGGCGACGGCCGACAGCAGCGCCAGGTTGCCGGTCTGCCAGGCCTTGGTCATGGTCAAGCCGCCGATCCGCCAGCCCGATTCGCCGCGCAGCAGGCTGAACCGGTAGTGGCCGCCGAGGGTCCACATCGGCCCGTCGGCCACCCTGGTGAGCAGATGGGTGGCCTGGAAGTCCGCGGTGACCTCTGCGGTGTCGCCGTCGAGGGTCACCAGGTGGTTGGTGAGCAGGTGCTGCGTGGCGTCGAGCGCCCCGAGCAGATCGCGCCAGGCGCTCACCAGGGTGTCCGCCGGCAGCTCGACCGGCTCGCCGCCGTTCAGGCTGGTGTAGTCCACCCGCACCTTCTCCGCGAAGACCCGGCTCCGCAGTTGCGCCCACTCGCGCTTGTCGGTGTGCCAGCACATCCGGGTGCAGGTCTCGACCACCGCGAGCCGGTCACGCAGGTCCTCGTCAATCATCGTGCCTCCCCGTCGTTGACGCCCCGATTGATGGCCGTGCCGCTCCGGTCGGATCTTCCGGACCAGGGCGGCACCAAGGCCAGCCGATGAGACATTCCGATCTCCAGATGTGATGGTGGTGATGATGGCGTAACGAACCGTCAGCCGATCGGTCACGCCAATGCCGACAACCCGGGCACGGCTCCCCGACGCAGCCGTTCCCGACGCCGCCCCTCCCCCGAACAGGCGGCGACGTCAACGGCCGGGGTCACCCCGGGCGGATCGGCAGTTCAGCCCACGGATCAGCCCACGGACGCGACGCCGCCGGGTCTGCGCACGCCGAAGCCCTCCGGGTACCCATGGCACGCGGACCGGTTGGCGGCGAACTCGCAGGCTGCGAGGCGGATCTCGTTCATCAGGGCAACCGTAAGTGGACGGACCGCGTTTGGAAACACCGCTCCGTTCGACTGAGACCGTCCGGCCCCCCGTGATCCGACGCCGTCCGCCACCGCGGCGGCACACTCCGTCACGCCCATCCCTGCCGCCACCAGCGGTTCCCGCGCGGATCGCATCGGAGTTCGCCGCGCTTCGAACAGAACCTCCCAGCTGATTCCCAGGACTCGCACTTCGGCAGGTATGCGACCCATCTCGGCGCCGGAGCACATTCACCCGGCCTCCGAGCGCGTCTGCGGGGCCGATCCCGAAGCGCAACTTTCGAACAGCAAATCGCTGCTTATTGCTTGATTCACTCATCCGAGTGAGTTTGATCGCATGCGATCCCGTGCCGCCTGTCCAGACCCGGATTCGCCGATTCGAACACGTTCATGAAGACCGGGAGCGGTCGCAATAATCTCCGTGGCAGACATTCGCAGGCCGCATCGATCAGCCGAACTTCCGCTGCGAGCAAGAGATCTGACACCTGCTCAGGCCCACCCATGTCTGACGCCTGTTCAGCTCCAGACCACGACCCCAGGATCAGGATCGGGACCAGCCATGACCACCGAGACCAGCCAGCAAAGCCCGCAGAGCCTCAGCACCGCCGCCGCCAGGAACCTGGCCACCACCACCAAGACCGTGCCGCAGATGCTCGGGATCACCCCGCGCTACCTGCTCCGCGCGCTGCCCTGGGTGGAGTTGGAGGCCGGCGTCTACCGGGTCAACCGCCGCCGGGGCTTCATCCTCGGCGACGGACTGATCAGCACCAGCACCGACGGCAACGGAAACCCCCGGGTCATCGCCGAGGACCTGCGCGAGATCGGCTTCCTCAGCCAGCTGGACAGCCCGCTGCTCAGCACCCTGGCGCAGGGCTTCGTCCAGCGCGAGGTGGCGCCCGGCGAGCTGATCGTGGACGCCGGCGCCCCCGCCGGGCAGCTGCACATCATCGCCGACGGCCGCGCCGAGAAGCGCGCCACCGGCGAGTACGGGCAGGACGCCCTGGTGGCCGTCCTCGGCGACGGCGACTTCTTCGACGCCACCGCGTGGGCGACCGACACGCCGCTGGACTACCGGGTCAAGGCCGTCACCGCGTGTACCGTGCTGACCCTTGACCGCCGGATGCTCCTCGAACTCGCCAACCGCGAGCCCTCGTTGCGTGCCCAGCTGGACGCCCTCGGCACCGACGGCCAGGCACCGGCCGACCGCGAGGACCCGATCGACCTCAGCTCCGGCCACACCGGCGAGCCCTTCCTGCCGCACACATTCGTGGACTACGAGGACAGCCCCCGCGAGTACGAGCTGGGCGTCGCGCAGACCGTCCTCAAGGTGCACACCCGGGTCTCGGACATCTACAACGCCTCGATCGACCAGCTGCAGACCCAGCTGCGGCTGACCGCCGAGGCGCTGCGCGAGCGCCAGGAGTGGGAGATGCTCAACCACCCCGAGTTCGGGCTGCTCAACAACATCGTGGCGAGCCAGCGGGTGCGCACCCGCACCGGCGCGCCGACCCCGGACGACCTGGACGAGCTGCTCACCCGGGTCTGGAAGCAGCCCGCGTTCTTCCTCGCCCACCCGAAGGCCATCGCCGCCTTCGGCCGCGAGTGCACCCGGCGCGGGGTGCCGCCGCAGGTCGTGGAGCTCTTCGGCAGCCCGTTCATCACCTGGCGCGGGGTGCCGCTGCTGCCCTCCGACAAGCTGGACCTCAAGGGCTCGGCCGGTGCGGCGCCCGGTACCACCAACATCCTGCTGATGCGGGTCGGCGAGGACCAGCAGGGCGTGGTGGGCCTGCGTCCGGCGAAGGTGCCGGACGAGGTGGAGCCGGGCCTGGCGGTGCGTCCGATGGGCACCGACCGCCAGGCCATCACCTCGTACCTGATGACCGGCTACTTCTCGACGGCGGCGCTGGTGGACGACGCCATCGGGGTGCTCCAGAACGTCGAGGTGTCGAACTACCATGACTACTCCTGACGGCTTCTCGGCGATCGGCCTGGACGGCCACTCGGCCGGATCGCCGAACCCGCTCGCGGCGCTGTTCGCACCGCCCTCACCGCCCGGGCTGCCGAGCACGGCTACGGCGGGGTCCAACTCGCCTTCGGTAGCGCCGTCCGCGGCGCCTTCGGCAGCGGCGCCCACCTCGCCGTCGGCAGCGCCCGCATCGTCCGACTCGGTCGCGGCGGCGCCGATCGCGCCACCCGGGTCCTCGCCCTCGACAGCGCCGTCGGCACTGTCCTCGGCACCGTCAGGAGCGCCGAACTCGGCTGCGGCGGCGGCGGTTTCGCCTGCCGCTCCGCCCGCTCCGCCCGCCTCGCCGAGCGGACTGCTGATGCCGGGCGGCGTGGCCGGGCTGCCGGCCGCGACGCTGCCCGCCGCGCTCACCCAAATGGTGACCGGCGGACGGTACTGGCTGCCGCCGCAGTCCCCGCCGGCCACCCCGGCGATGCCCGCACCGCCACCCGGCGGCTTCGATGTCGAGGCGGTGCGACGGGAGTTCCCGCAACTGCACCGGGAGGTGAACGGCCGCCCGCTGGTCTGGCTGGACAACGGGGCCACCACCCTGAAGCCCCGTCAGGTGACCGAAGCGGTCAGCGAGCACTACGCGATGGACACCTCCAATGTGCACCGTGGCGCGCACACCCTCGCCAAGCAGGCCACCCAGGTCTACGAGGAGGGCCGGGAGGAGGCCGCCAAGCTGCTCGGCACCCAGGACACCGGCGAGATCGTCTTCGTTCGGGGCACCACCGAGGCCGTCAACCTGGTGGCACAGACCTGGGGTCGGGCCAACCTCGGGTGGGCGACGAGATCCTGGTGTCAGCCGCCGAGCACCACTCCAACCTGGTGCCCTGGCAGTTGATCGCCAAGGAGCGACGAGCCCGGGTCAAGCCGATCCCGCTGCTCCCCGACGGGCAGTTGGACCAGGACGCCTACCGGGACCTGCTGAGCTCCAAGACCAAGCTGGTGGCGCTCACCCACGCCTCCAACGTCCTGGGCACGGTGCCGCCGGTGGCGGAGATGACCGCGCTGGCCCACCGCTACGGCGCCCGGGTGCTGGTCGACGGAGCCCAGGCGGTGAGCCACTTCCCGGTGGACGTCAGCGAGTTGGACGCCGACTTCTACGCCTTCTCCGGGCACAAGGTGTTCGCACCGACCGGGATCGGCGTGCTGTTCGGCAAGCGCGAGGTGCTGGAGGCCATGCCCCCGTGGCAGGGCGGCGGCAACATGATCGACTCGGTGAGCTTCGAGGAGACCACGTACGCCCCGCTGCCGCACCGGCTGGAGGCGGGCACCGGCCACATCGCCGGCGTCGCCGGCCTGCGGGCGGCGCTGCGCTACCTCGGCGGGCTGGACCGGGAGGCCGCCACGGCCCACGAGGAGCAGCTCACCCAGTACGCCATGGGTGCGCTGGCGACCGTGCCCGGGCTGCGGCTGATCGGCACGGCGCCCGGGAAGATCGGAGTGCTCACCTTCCTGATGGACGGTGCCGACCCGATGGCCCTGGCCGGGATGCTCGACCAGCAGGGCATCGCGGTCCGGGCCGGACACCACTGCGCGCAGCCGGCGTTGGCCGCGTACGGCGTCACCAGCGCGGTGCGGGCGTCGCTCGCGCTGTACAACACCGTGCAGGACGTCGACGCCCTGGTTGCCGCGTTGCAGGGGGCGGCCGCCTCCTGCAACGGCTAGGCGGGTTACCGGGTAGCCGGGTAACCGGTGCGTGGGTGTGGCTGTCGGCTCGCTCGGGGAGCCGACAGCCACACCCACGCGGTTCATGACGGGCGGCCACCCCAGGCGGAGCACAGTGCGAGGTAGAGGTCGAAGACCTCGGGGTCGTCGAGGTCGGGGTCGTCGAGGTCGGGGTCGTCGAGGTCGGCGAAGCACCCGGCCCGGGGCCCGCCCGCCCACCGTCGTGGTGAGCACCTCGCGCGAGTAGGGGTCGAGCACCTCGGCCATCAGGTCCAGGCGCTGCCGCTCGGCATCGGCCGAGTGTCTGCGGGTCAGCGAGCCGTAGTCGGGCAGGTCGGGTTGGGACATCACCGCGCTCCGATCCGGTCGCTCCGCCCCAGCCCCTCCGGTGCAGCCCGGCCGGCCCGTTCGGGGGCGGCCCCGCGCGCACGCGTCACCCTTCGACCGTGTCCGGCAACTCGGGCAGCGGCCACGACGGGTCGGGCGACCAGGGTGACCAGGCTCGGCGACCGTGCCCGCCCGCTCCTGGAGCAGCCCGACGGTTCGCTCCCGGCGCCGTGGCGCCGGGAGCGAACCGCATCTCCGTCATCCCCCGGTCCGTCAGTCAAGGAGCCCCCGCCACACCGGAGCAACCCCTCGGCGCCTCACGCCAGCGGCCTGACCCAGCGGCGCCACTGCTCCTCGGCGTGGTACCCGGCGGCACGCCAGGCGTGCTGGCCGAGTTCGTTGCGGTCCAGGACCATCGCATCGGCCCGGCGGCCGCCGAGCGCCGCGAAGCGCTCATGGGCGGCGGTGATCAGCGCGTCGGCGATGCCCTGCCGGCGCTGGTCCGGGTCGACGGCCAGCCGGTACAGGTGGCAGCGCCACCCGTCATAGCCGGCTATGACGGTGCCGACCACGGCCCCGTCCCGGTCGGCCACCAGCAGGGCTTCCGGGTCGCGGACGAGCAGACGGGTCACACCGTCCTCGTCGTCGGTGATGCTGGTGCCCTCGGCCGACCGGGCCCAGAAGGCCAGCAGCGCCGGGATCTCGTGGCAGCTCGCGGTACGTATCCTGATCTCGCTCATCCGACCTGCCTACCAGGACCGGTGCGACCGGTACAGGCAATTCCGGTTGCTGGACGGCTAGTCGACGAGCCAGGCTCACCCGGGTCGGTTCACGACCGGGATCGGCGCGTGCACCGGCGCGGTCAGCGCCACGCCCCGGCCGCCGCGGCCGCCGCCGCGAACGCCTCGAAGCTGCGGGCCGGACGCCCGAGCGCCTCCGCGACGCCGTCGGCGACCGCGCCCCCGCGCCCGTCCCGTACCGCCACCAGCAGGCCGGTGAGAAAGCGCGCGGCCGGTTCCGGGACCCCGAAGGAGAGCTGCTGCCGGACGAACTCCTCGGGGGTGACGTCGACATGGCGTACGGTGCGACCGCTGGCGCGCCCGATGACGTCCGCCGCCTCACCGAAGCTGAGCGCCTGCGGGCCCGTCAGGTAGTAGATCCGGCCGGCGTGCTTCTCCTCGGTGAGCGCCGCCGCGGCGACGTCCGCGATGTCCTCGGCGTCCACGAACGGCGTGCGGCCGTCTCCGGTCGGCAGTGCCAGCCTGCCGTCGAGGATGGCGAGGCGCCAGAAGTTCTCGCTGAAGTTCTGCGCGAACCAGTCCGGTCGCAGGATCGTCCAATCGGCGCCGCAGGTGCGCACGGTCTGCTCAATTGCCTTGAGGGGGTTGCTGTCGTCCGCCTCACCGACGCCGCTACCCGACAGCAGCACCACCCGCCGCACGCCGGCGGCGGCCGCGGCGGTCACGAACCCGCGAACACCTGCCTGGGGTCGGGGTTCACCGCCATGTCGGGCTTCAGCACGTACACGGCTCCGACGCCGTCGAGTGCGGGCGCCCAAGTGCCGGGGTTGTCAAAGTCGAACGGAACGTCAGCACCCGTGCGGGAAGCGGTCCGGACCGGCAGGCCGGCGGCGGTCAGACGGCGGGCGATGCGGCGACCGGTCGTGCCGGTGCCACCGAGAATGAGGATCTTTTCCATGCCTCCAGCGAACACCTCAGGCCCCTGGACGATCCATGGGAGATCGTCGCCGATCCATGTGTGATCGTCTACCGTTGACCATCATGGACGTGCTGAGCGATCTGCTCCACCGGGCCCGCGCCAGGAACGCGGTGATCAGGCAGCTGATCCAGCGGCCGCCGTGGTCGCTGGCCTACGCCGACGCACCCGCGCTCACGGTGGTGGCCACGCTCGGCGGGCAGGCGTCGATCCGCCTCGACGACCACCCGAGCGCCGCCGCCCCGTGCAGCTAACGGCCGGTGACATCGCGCTGATCAGCCGAGCCAGCCGGTACACGGTCGCCGACGACCCGGCCACCCCTGTGCAACTCGTCATCCACGGCAACGGCCGGAAGCAGATCCTCGGCGACGGCCCGGCGGTGACGGCCGCCCTGCGAAACCCGGCCCCGCGCACCTACGGTGACGGCCTGCCAGGCGCCACGGTGCTGCTCCGCGGCACCTACGACCTCCACGGCACCGTGGGCGAGCGCCTGTTGGACATGCTCCCGCCGCTCGCCGTGATGCCGGCCGGCCCCCGGACCCTGGCGGTGCTGGAGCTGCTCACCACCGAGGCCGCCCGTGACGAGCCCGGCCAGGACGCCGTCGTGCGCCAACTGCTGGACCTGGTGCTGGTGATCACCCTGCGCGCCTGGTTCGCCTGCCACGGCACCGCGCAACCCGGCTGGTACCGCGCGCTGACCGACCCCGCGATCGGCCGGGCCCTGTGCATGCTGCACGAGGATCCGGCCCGCCGCTGGACGGTCGCCGGGCTGGCCACCGAGGTCGGCCTGTCCCGCGCCGCCTTCGCCGCACGCTTCGCCCAGCTGGTGGGCGAACCGCCACTGGGCTACCTGACCACCTGGCGGATGACCCTGGCGGCGGATCTGCTCCGGGACGCCGACACGACCATCGCCACCGTGGCCCACGAGGTCGGCTACGCGGACGCGTTCGCGTTCAGCGCGGCGTTCAAGCGGGCCCGGGGCGTCAGTCCATCGGCCTGGCGGCAGCTGACCTGAGTCGCGGCCGCGGCCCCGGGGAGCACCGCCGGGCGTCCCTAAATGCCTTGGGGCGCTGCGAACGGTGCGTCTACTGTGGCCACCGTGAACACTCAGGTCATCGTGCTCAACGGCGGTTCCAGCTCCGGCAAGTCCGGGATCTCCAAGTGCCTGCAGGCGGTGCTGCCGGTGCCGTTCCTGGCCTTCAGCATCGACTCGTTCGTCGACTCGATGCCCGCCTCCCTGCAGTCGTCGGACGCCGGCATCGAGGTCGCCGCGGACGGCGGGGTGACCGTCGGCGAGGAGTTCCGCCGGCTGGAGGCGGCCTGGATGGCAGGCGTCGCCGCGACGGTCCGGGCGGGCGCCCGGGTCGTGATCGATGACGTGTTCCTCGGCGGGGCGGCGTCCCAGCAGCGCTGGCGGCAGGCGCTCGACGGGCTCGACGTGCTGTGGGTCGGGGTGCGGTGCGACCCCCAGGTGGCCGCCGGCCGGGAGCTCGTCCGGGGCGACCGGGCCGGCGGGATGGCCGCGTCACAGGCGGCGGTGGTGCACCGGGGCGTGGTCTACGACCTGGAGGTGGACACCACCCGCACCGAAGCCCTGCAGTGCGCGCGGACGATCGCCGCCGCGCTCACCGACTGATCACCCGGCCGACTGATCACCCGGCCGGCTGCTCGGCGGGCGCCTCGGCCACCAGGGCGTCGTACCAGTGCTGGGTGTCGGCGTACTCGCGCATGCTGGCGATGCGGCCCTCGCGAACGGTGAAGACACCGCTGTTCTTCTGCTGGTACGGCCGCCCGGTGCGGCCGGTGGCCCAGGAGTCCCACTCGACGAAGACCTGGTCACCCTCGCCGAACAGGTTGGTGACCCGCAGGCCGACCTCGCGGTCCGGGTCGAGGTGGGCGAAGGCGGTGGCGAGGAAACCGTTGATCACCTGGTCCCGCCCCTGCCAGAGGCCGGAGATCGGCAGCTCCCCGGCGTACCAGCAACTGCCGTCCTCGGCCCAGGAGTCCTCGACGGCCTGCTGGTCACCCGCCGCCAGCGCGGCGAAGTAGCGGCGCACGACGTCCTTGGGCTGGGTGCTGGTCATGAGGGGTTCCACCTTTCCTGGCTGCTTGGCTTGACTCAGAGTCAACCGAAAGCCGGACCCGCGACCCAGACGCAATCCGCACCGGCCAGCCATCACGAATCGTGATCGCCGCCCTCGCCGCCGGCCGTGGAGTACCGGACTGGCAGCAGCGAGCAACACATCCCATACGAGGTCAACTCCGAGCAATAGCCAGGAATCAGACAGCGAGCAATCTCATTTCGACGTGTTCCGTTCAAGCTCTGCTCACTCGACCATGGGACGGTTTGGCCGCGCCTACGCGCGTAGCATCGCTTCCTGCCCCCACGAACACGCGGAGCCTGACGCATGACCGGAATCACCAGGGGTGCCCGTCCCCTCGCCCTGGCCGCCGCCGCACTGGTCGCCCTGGCTGCGGTGAACACCGCACCGTCCCACGCGGCCGCGGCCCCGGCTCCCGCCGCCCGCACCACTGCCGCGACCACCCAGCACCGGGTGCTGTTCGACGACACCAAGGCGGAGACGGCCGGCAACGCCGACTGGATCATCAGCACCAGCCAGCCCGACCCGCTCGCGCAGAACTCCAACCCGCAGTCCGAGACGGACTGGACCGGCGCCATCTCCAGCTGGGGCGTGGCCCTGCAGAAGACCGGCCAGTACAGCCTGAAGACGCTGCCGCCCGGTTCGACCATCAGCTACGGCACCGGCGGCGCCCTGGACCTCGCCAACTTCGACGAGTTCGTGCTGCCGGAGCCCAACATCCGGCTGAGCGACGCCGAGAAGACCGCCTTGATGAAGTTCGTGCAGAACGGCGGCGGCCTGTTCCTGATCTCCGACCACACCGGCAGTGACCGCAACAACGACGGCTGGGACTCCCCCGCCATCATCAACGACCTGCTGACCACCAACTCGGTGGACAGCAACGACCCGTTCGGCCTGTCCGTCGATCTGCTGAACATCACGACCGACAACCCGCGGGCCATCTCCGACAGCACCGACCCGGTGCTGAACGGCCCGTTCGGCACGGTGACCGGCAGCATCATCCGCAACGGCACCACCTTCACCCTCAAGCCCGCTGACAACCCGTCGGTCAAGGGCATCGTCTACCGGACCGGCTACTCCGGGAACACCGGCGCCTTCTTCGCGACCAGCAGCTTCGGCAAGGGCCGGGTCGCGCTCTGGGGTGACAGCTCGGCCATCGACGACGGCAGCGGCCAGTCCGGCAAGACCCTCTACAACGGCTGGGACGACCCGGCCGGCACCGATGCCGCGCTCGGCCTGAACGCCACCGCCTGGCTCGCCGCCGGCAGCGGCACCACCGGCACCGGCAGCGTCAGCCTCGCCAACCCGGGCGCGCAGACCGCCACCGTCGGCACCGCCGCCGGCCTCCAGCTCTCGGCCGCCGACACCGCCGGCGGCACCCTGACATACACCGCCACCGGCCTCCCCGCCGGCCTCAGCCTCAACGGCGCGACCGGCCTGATCAGCGGCACCCCGACCACCGCCGGCACCTTCTCGGTGACGGCGACCGCCACCGACTCCACCGGGCCGTCCTCCTCCAGCACCTTCACCTGGACGGTCAACCCGGCCGGCGGCGGCACCGGATGCACCGCCGCCCAGCTGCTGACCAATCCCGGATTCGAGGCCGGCAGCACCGCCGGCTGGACCGAGACCGACACCAGCGGCACCAGCGCCATCAACAGCAGCTCCGGCGAGCCGCCGCACTCCGGCAGCTACGACGCCTGGCTCGACGGCTACGGCAGCACCAACACCGACACGCTCGCCCAGACGGTGACCCTGCCGGCCGGCTGCGCCAACTACACCTTCAGCTTCTGGCTGCACATCGACACCGCCGAGCCCACCACCTCGGCATACGACAAGCTCACCGTGACCGCCAACGGCACCACGCTGGCCACCTACTCCAACACCAACGCGGCCACCGGGTACCAGCAGCACACCCTCAACCTGGCCGCCTACGCGGGTCAGAGCGTGACCCTGAAGTTCACCGGCGCCGAGGACTACACCAAGCAGACCTCGTTCGTCCTGGACGACACCGCCGTCAACGTCTCCTGACCGCCCGCCGAACCGGCCGGGCCGGTCGCCCTCCCGGGCTGGGAGGGCGACCGGCCCGGCCGCACCGCTGTCACACCCGGCTCCTATCCTGCTGAGCACCCCACGGGCTTCGGGACGAACGGTGCAACACCATGGGTGGCAGCGACTGGTGGCAGACCGGCCCGTACCAGGAGGATCTGGCGGCCGCGTTCCGGGAGGCGCAGGACCGGGAACTGGCCGAGGACAACCACGGGTTCGAGGGCCGGACGATCGACCGGCTGTGGTCGGACGAGGACTGGCAGGAGTTCATCCTCACCGGCGGCACCGCCACCGTGCTCGACCAGGTCACGGTGGTCGATCCCGGACACACCGAGCACGGCCCGTTCATGCGGCCGCTGACCCCCGACGAGATCGCCGTCTGGTGCCCCGACGGGCGTCCCACTCAGGCGCAGTGGGTGGCGGCCTGGAGTCCGAGCACCTGCCGTTCCCGGTCCGCGCGGCCGGCAACTGCACCGTGCTCTACCGCGACGGGCAGCCCGCGCTGATCGGCTACTGGGGCTGCACCGCGGACTGACGCCACCAACGCTCCTGGTCAGGCGAGTTGAGCACCGAGCTGCTCGCCCAGCTCCCGAAACCCCAGCGCAGCCGCGACCCGCCGCGACGCGGGCACCCGCGCCCGCCACTGCGGCAGCAGGCCGGCCGTCAAGGCGTGGGCCGCGGCGGCCGAGCCGGTGTCGGATCCTGCCACTCGCCCGGCGGGTCGGCGTACGGAATTAACGGCGCAACGGTTCACCAACAGGGCGATATGCGGGCAAGGAGGGTGTGACGATCTGCCGGGCGTCGGCGCTGTCAGACACATGAAGTGCGTCCCTTGCCGCCGGTCGGCGGTCGCTGCGGCGCCTCCGTGGTAATCCGCACAGCCGACAACACCTGGACTCGACACCGTGACCGTCACACCGTACGACAACTGGCCGACCGCCGGGGAGCAGCCTCGTGGCCCGGCGACCATGGAGACCCTTCCCCTCGCCCCGGTCGGTGAACCGTTCTCCGGGCCACCGACTGCGCGGTTGCCGCTGATGACCGACCCCGGCCAGCACGCGCCGTGGGCCGAGGAGGAGGCGGGCCCGCCCACCGTCGAGCTGTCCCCCGTCGTCGACACCGGCGGCGCTGACGACACCGATCCGGCAGCCGAGCCCGTGCCACCACCGGTGTTCGTGGACAGCTCGGGCCGCCGCCAGCGCCGGATCCGCCGCCTGGGAGTGGCGCTGGCCGTCCCGGCGGGCGGCTACCTGGTGCTGCTGGGCAGCACACTGCTCGGCGGGCCCACCGTGAATGCGCCCTTTCTGCCGCTGCCGCAGCCCGCCGTGCCCAGCGCCCCCGCCCAGGCACCCGGGTCTTCCGACTTGCCGTCCCAGGCGCCGACCGCCGGCCCGGTGGCCGCCGGTGCCGCCGGCGTGTCGCCCACCACCACGCGGGCGACGGCGACCGCCGACCGGCCCGGCGGGCCGACGGCCAACCAGCAGCAGCCGGCCGCCAGCTCGACGGCGACCAGCCCGGCCCCCACCGCCACGAGCGCGCCGGCCCCGGTCACCGGCCCCGCCACACCGCCGGGCAACGGCAACCCCAACCCGGGGACACCGGGGCACGGCCACTCCTCCGCCGCGCCAGGAGCGAGCAACCGGCCGGTCAAGCCCTAGCCTCCACCCTTCTCCCCGCCCCCGTTCGCACGCCCGAAAGCAGCCCAATGAGCACAACCCGACGCCGACGAGCCCCCGCCCCCAAACGCGCCCGCCGGGGCCGCCGCGGCGTGATCCGCCAGGGACCACTGCGCACCCACTGGCTGCTGCTGACCGCCATGCTGCTCACCCTGTCCGTCACCCTGCTGCTCCAGGGCTACACCCAGCACAGCTTCGACGACCGCCCGGACCAGGCGGCCAAGCCCATGGCCGCGGACGCCGTGCCCGCCGCGATCCGCGACGGCGGCCCGGTGATCGACACCGCCGGCCCGCAACCGCGCAGTGCCGCCCCCAAGCCCGGCACCATCGCCCTCACCTTCGACGACGGCCCCGACCCGACCTGGACGCCCCAGGTCCTGGACGCCCTGCGCCGGGCAGGAGTTCATGCGACCTTCTTCGTGGTCGGCACCCAGGCGGCGGCGCATCCCGACCTGATCCGCCGGATCGTCGCGGACGGAAACCAGATCGGCGTGCACACCTTCACCCACACCGACCTCGGCCCGGCACCCGACTGGCGCCGCTCGCTGGAGCTGCGCGAGACCCAGCTCACCCTGGCCGGCGCGGCCGGGGTGACCACCTCGCTGCTGCGTCCGCCGTACTCCTCCACTGCGGACGCCCTGGACGACCGCGAGTGGGACGCCGTCCAGCAGGCCGGACGCGCGGGCTACCTGACCGTGCTCACCACGATGGACAGTGAGGACTGGCGCCGCCCGGGGACCGCGCAGATCGTGAAGGCGCTCGATGTCGCCCCGGGCGCCCCCGGGCAGATCATGCTGATGCACGACGCGGGCGGCGACCGCTCGCAGACCGTGGCCGCGCTGAACACCCTGCTGCCCCGACTGAAGGCGCGTGGCCTGCACTTCGCCACCGTCAGCGAGGCGCTGGGCCTGCCCGATCCGGTGCGCCCGGCCGGCACCGGCGACCATCTGCAGGGGCTCACGCTGATCTGGATCCTGCGCGGCGGCAACTGGGTGCTCACCCTGCTGGGTTGGCTGCTGTGGGCGGCGGGCGCGATCAGCGTGCTGCGCGCCGTCGCGGTGCTGGTGGCCGCCCGCCGGCACAAGCGGCTGCGCCGTCGGCCCTGGGGCCCGCCGGTCACCGAGCCGGTCAGCGTGATCGTGCCCGCCTACAACGAGTCCGCCGGGATCGAGGCGGCACTGCGCTCACTGCTCGCCTCCGACCATCCGGTGGAGGTGATCGTGGTCGACGACGGCTCGACCGACGGCACCGCCGATCTGGTGGAGTCGCTCGGCCTCCCGTACACCCGGGTGATCCGGCAGGAGAACGCGGGCAAGCCGGCGGCGCTCAACACCGGCATCGCCGCGGCCCGGTGCGAGCTGCTGGTGATGGTGGACGGCGACACCGTGTTCGAGCCGGATGCCGTCCGCCAGTTGGTGCAGCCGTTCGCGGATCCGGCGGTCGGGGCGGTCTCCGGCAACGCCAAGGTGATCAACCGGGGTGGTCTGCTGGGGCGTTGGCAGCACATCGAGTACGTGGTCGGCTTCAACCTGGACCGCCGGCTGTTCGATCTGGCCGAGTGCATGCCCACCGTGCCGGGCGCCGTCGGCGCGTTCCGGCGGTCCGCGCTGCTGGCGGTCGGCGGGGTGGGCGAGGAGACCCTCGCCGAGGACACCGACCTCACCATGGCGTTCTGCCGGGCGGGTTGGCGAGTCGTCTACGAGGAGCGGGCCAAGGCCTGGACCGAGGCCCCCGCCTCACTGAACGCCCTGTGGCGGCAGCGCTACCGCTGGTGCTACGGCACCCTGCAGGCGATGTGGAAGCACCGCGGCGCGCTGGTCCAGCGTGGGCAAGCCGGCAAGTTGGGGCGGCGCGGTCTGCTCTACCTGCTGATGTTCCAGGTGCTGCTGCCGCTGCTCGCCCCGGTGGTCGACGTCTTCGCGGTGTACGGACTGGTGTTCCTGGACCCGGTGCGGATCATCGGGCTGTGGGCCGCCTTCCTGCTGGTCCAGATGCTGATGGGGGCCTATGCGTTCCGGCTGGACCGGGAGCGCCTGGGGCCGCTGTGGAGCCTGCCGCTGCAGCAGTTCGTCTACCGCCAGTTGATGTACCTGGTGGTGATCCAGTCGGTCTTCACCGCGCTGGCGGGCTCCCGGCTGCGCTGGCAGCGGATGCAGCGCTACGGCTCGCTGCGGGTGCCGGCGGGCGGCTGAGCCGCCCGCCGGGGAGGGGTCATGCGGTCCAGGACTCCTGGTGCTCCGTCAGCCGGTACGGGTCCTGCTGCTCCCGGGGTTCTTCCGCGCGCCGGCCCCGGCGCCGCGGCCCGGCCGGCCACCAGAGCCCCGGCCGAGCAGTGCCGCCAGGGCCGGCACCAGCACGGTGGAGAGCAGGAACGCCGACAGCAGGATCCCCACTGCCGTGGCGAACCCGACCTGCTGGGTGGACGGCTGCGGGGTGACCGCGAGGCTGCCGAAGGAGCCGGCCAGCACCACGCCCGCCGTCGCGATGGCCGGCGCGGTGTGCCGCACGGCGCGGGCCACCGCCGCCCGGGCCGGGCCGGGGTGTTCCATCTCCTCGCGGATCCGGTCGCTGATCAGGATGTTGTAGTCGGTGCCCAGCGCCACCACGAAGAGGAAGAGCACCAGCGGCAGGGTGAAGATGACGCCGGGGCGGTGCATGCCGTGCTGGAACACCAGCGCCGCCGCGCCCAGCGTGGCCGCGAAGCCCAGCCCCACGCAGACCATCAGGATCACCGGCGCGAGCACGCTGCGCAGCAGCATCAGCAGGATCAGTCCGATCAGCACGGCCGCCACCGGGAAGACCAGCCGGAGATCGTGGTCGACGGCGGTGGACACATCGGCGAACACGGCCGCGGTGCCTCCGACGTGCGCGGTGGTGCCGGGCGGCGTGTGCCGGGCCACCGCCGCGCGCACCGGCCCGGACACCAGCTCGCGGGCCTGCTGGGACTGCGAGTCGGCGGTCAGGAAGAGGTCGATCCGGGCCGCCTGCCCGCTCTGGCTGAGCACCGGCTCGGCGACCCGCCCGACGCCCTTGACCTGGCCGAGGTCGTGCGCCAGTCCGTCCAGTGCCGCGGTGTCGAGTCGGCCGCCGCCAACGGCCTGGAGGTAGACGGTGGTCGGGTCCGAGGTGCCGGCGGGCAGCGCGCGGGCGATCTCGACCGCCGTGCGCTGGGCCTCGGTTCGGGTGCCGGTGCTGCTGCCGAGCCCGTAGTCCATGGAGATGCCGGCCAGCCCGGTGGCCAGCACGCCCAGGATGGCGAGGCAGCCGAGCACCATGCCCACCGGCCGCCGTGCCACGGCGGCACCGAACCGGGCCACGGCTCCCTCGCGAGGGGCGCGCCGCAGCGCTCGCGAGGGCCAGAACAGCTTGCGTCCGCAGGCCGCCAGCAGGGCCGGCATCAGGGTGAGGCCGGCCAGCAGCATCACCAGCACCGACACCGCGATGGCCGGGCCGAGCACCCGGAACTGCCCGAAGCTGGCGATCCCCAGGGTGGCGAAGGCGGCGACGATGGTCAGCGCGGCCGAGGTGACGGCGGTGCCCACCCGGCCGCTGACCTCGGCGGCGACGGTGCGGTGGTGGCGGTCGGGGGCGGCCCGCAGTTGCTCGCGGAACCGGAACATCATGAAGAGCAGGTAGTCGATGCCGATGCCGAGCAGCACCACGTTGATCAGGCTGGGCACCGACGGGTCCAGCTTGATGCCGGTGAGCAGCGCGGTGCCGACCACCGCGCCGGCGGCCGCGCCGCCGACCACGGTCACCGCGAGCAGCGGCACCAGGGCGGCGAGCACGCTGCGGAACACCAGGATGTGGATCAGCACGATCAGCCCGGTCATGCAGGCGGAGGCGATGGTGGTCAGGTTCTGGTCGGCGGCGTCGGTGTCGAGCTGGTCGGCGAGCGCGCCGGTGAAGCCGGTCCGCAGGCCGATGGCAGCGAAGTCGGCCCTGGCGGTGGTGCGGAACGCCTTGAAGGTGTTCTGCAGGCCTGGGTCGGCGGAGTTGCCGTCGAGGTTGACGGTGAGCAGCGCGAAGGTGCCGTCCGGCGCGGGCACCGTGGTGCCGATCTGCGGGATCTGCGAGTAGTCCTTCTGCCAAGGGTCCTTGGCCTTGGGCATGGTGACCTCGGTCCGGCCCAACTGCCGGGTCCGGTCGTCGATGTGCTGCCGGTCGGCGGCGGAGAGCGGCTTGCCGTCGGTGCGGGCGACCAGCACGGTCACCGGGTTGGCGTCCGCCTTGGTGCCGAACTGGTCCTTGGCGATCCGCATCGCGGCGGCCGAGTCATAGCTGCTGGGCAGGAAGTCGGCCGTGTCGGTCTGGGTCACCCGGAAGATCATCGCCTGGCCGACGACGGCCAGCGCGATCCCGAGGACCGCCCAGACGGCGATCACCTTCCATGGGTTTCTGGTGGCGAACCCGGTCAGGGCACGGATCACAACGTCCTCCATCAGCAAGCCTGCTTCCCGGGGTCCCCCGGCCTGTATCCAGACCACCACCCGGAATCGGCCTTCTCCTCCGAGCCGCGGATGAGATCGGCGCCGGGACCGGAGTCCACCCGACGCCCCGGTCTAGGACCCTGGTCCTGGTTCCGAATCAGCTTTCAGTCCCGGCAAGCACGCCGTCGGCCGATGCGAGAATGGATCAAGAACGGCTCACCGAACGGCTCACAGCGTGGTCGCAGAGTGGTTCGCAAGGGGTGGTTCACGAACGATCAGCACCGCGCCCGGTCCGAGCGGCCGGGACGCCCGACCGCGAGGGGAGCAGGCCCGGATGTCGATGCGCCGACCGACCGCAGCGCGCCCGACAGGAATCGACGGCTGGCCCTGGTCCCGTACCGACGCCCTGGTGGCGGCCGGGGCGGCGACGCTGGACCTGCTCGGCTACACCCTCGGCGCGCTGGACAGCGATCCGCCGGTCACCGCCCTCGGGCTGCTGCTCATGGCGCTCGCCGCGCTGCCCCTGCTCGCTCAGAGCCGCCACCCGGTGGCCGCGCTGACCGGCACCCTGGCCCTGAACCTGGCCCTCAACCTCGCCGTGCCGGTCGTCTACCACTTCGGCTGCTCCACCTCGATCGCCCTGTTCATCGTGGCCCGCACCCGGCGGGCCCGGGTGATCACGGTCGCTGCCCTGGCCACGGCCGCGGCGACGCTGGTCCACCACGGTCCGAGCATGGACCTGTCCTCGGTGCGGGTGACGGGCTCTGTGGTCTCGGCCGCCCTCCTGGTGGCAGCCGGGTTCGGATTCAACTACTGGCAGCGCCAGTTGGAGACCAACCGCACCTTGCTGGCCGACCGGGCGCTGGCCCAGGAGCGCCGCCGGATCGCGCGCGAGCTGCACGACATCGTGGCCCACCACCTCACCACCATGCAGCTGATGGCCGGCGGGGCCCGGGCCAATCTGGGCGGTGATGTCGAGGTGGTGCGGGACGCCCTGGTCACCCTGGAGGAGTCCGGGCGGCTGGCGCTGCGGGAGATGCGCCAACTGCTCGATGTGCTGCGGGCCGACGACGAGCCGGCCGGCAAGCCCGCGGCGGCGGCGCCGGACGCACCGCAGCCCGGTGTGGGCGAGCTGCGGCGGATCGTCGACGACTCCCGGCAGGCGGGGCTGCCCACCGAGTTCAGCGTGCGCGGTGCCGAGCGTCCGCTGCCGCCGGTCACCGGGCTGACGGTCTTCCGGATCGTGCAGGAGGCGCTCACCAACGCCCGCAAGCACGCCGGTCCGGCTCACGCTCGGGTGGAGCTGGCGTACCACCAGGACCGGGTCACCGTGACGGTGCGTGACAACGGCTCGGGTACGGACGCCCCGTCCGGCCCGTCCGGCAGTCGGCGCGGCGGCTACGGCCTGATCGGCATGCGGGAACGGGTCGCCCTGCACGGCGGCACCTTGGACGTCGGCGGGCTGGACGGCGGCGGTTTCCAGGTGGCCGCCACCTTGCCGCTGGCGGCGCACATCGGAGAGGAACGACAGGGATGACCCAGACTCAGGCACCGATCAGGGTGCTGCTCGCCGACGACCAGCCGCTGGTCCGCCGCGGGCTGGCGCTGATCCTGGCCCCCGACCCGGCGTTCACGGTGGTGGCCGAGGCGGCGGACGGCGCCGAGGCCGTGGCACTCGCGCACCGGCACCGCCCGCACGTGGTGGTGATGGACATCAGGATGCCGGTCCTGGACGGCGTGGCGGCGACCGAGCGGCTGGCCCGGGAGCTCCCCGAGTGCCGGGTGCTGGCGTTGAGCACCTTCGACGTGGACGAGCTCGTGGTGGCCGCCCTGCGCGCCGGGGCCTCCGGGTTCCTGCCCAAGGACGTCTCCCCTGAGGAACTGCTCGCCGCGCTGCGCACCGTGCACACCGGTGAAGCCGCGGTGGCGCCGCGGCTGCTGACCCGGCTGATCTCCACCTTCGTGACCGCGCCCGCCTCGCCGCGGCCGACCGTGCCCGAGGCGCCGCCGCCGGGCGAGCTGACCGCCCGCGAGGTGCAGGTCTGGCGGCTGCTCGCCACCGGCCTGGACAACACCGAGATCTCCGGGACGCTGGAGATCAGCGTCTCCACCGTGAAGAACCACATCACCAGCATCTTCGGCAAGTTGAACGTCCGGGACCGCGCGCAAGCGGTGATCGCGGCCTACGAGTCGGGGCTGGTGCGGGCCGGAGACTGCTGACGATCCGTCAGATCCGTCATATTCCACCGGCCGGTTCGGTCAGGCCCGCCAACTCCGCCAGCCGGCGCAGTGAGTCGAGCTGCTGCTCCGGGTCGAAAGCGGCGGCGGTGACCATGATCTCGTCGGCGCCGGTCTCCGCGACCAGCCGGCCCAGCTGGTCGCGGACCTCCGCCTCGACGCCGTAGAGGTGGCCGCGCTGCGCCTTCTCGAACACCTCGCGCTGACGGGTGGTCAGCTCCGTCTCCGCCACCCGCTGCGGGGACGGCAGCGGCGGGAAGGTGCCCTGGGTGCGGGCGTGCGCGAGCGCCCAGGCCTCGGCGGCGAGGATCTGCCGGGCCTGCTCGGTGGTCTCAGCCACGGCGATCGGTGCGGCGACGATCACATAGGGCCGCTCGCGCCACCGCGAGGGGCGGAACGCGGCCCGGTACTCGTCGATGACCGTGATCATGCGGGAACGGTTCTGCAGCCCGCCTACCACCACCGGCAGCCCCGCTTCCGCGGCCACCTGCCCGCCCTCGCCGAGCGCCAGCACGAACGGCGGCACGGGCAGCCCGTCGGCGGGCTGGGCCCGCACCCCCGGGTAGCGGTCGGTGCCGCCGCCCAGCCACTCCAGCAGCTCGGCCAGCTGGTCCGGGAAGTCCTCGGCGTCCCGCAGCGGGTGGCCGAGCGCCTGCTGGATGCCCCGGGTGAACCCGACCGAACGGCCGAGGCCCAGGTCGATCCGGCCGGGGAAGAGCGCGCCCAGCACGGCGAACTGCTCGGCGACCACCAGCGGCCGGTGGTTGGGCAGCATCACCCCGCCCGTGCCGACCCGGATCCGACTGGTCCCCGAGGCGATGGCGGCCGCCAGCACGGTGGGTGCCGAGCCGGCGATCCCGGGTACGGAGTGGTGCTCGGCCACCCAGAAGCGGTGGTACCCGAGCCGCTCCGCGTGCGCGGCCAGTGCCACCGTGCCGCGCAGCGCCTGGGCGGCGCTACCGCCCTCGGGGATGCAGGCCCGGTCCAGTAGTGAGAGCTTCAAGGTCGCGTCCACAACAGGCAGCGTACAAAACCGGGTGATCACACCTGGCCCGTTCACCGCTTCGGGCGCATCGTCAGAAGTGGTGAACGGTCAGGGGACGACCACGATCTTGCCGCGGGTGTGGCCGGTGCGGCTGGCGTCGAAGGCCTCGGCGGCCTTCTCCAGCGGGAACGTCGCGGAGACCTCGACGGTCAGGGCGCCCAGGTCGGCCAGACCGGCCAGTTCGGCCAGCTTGGCGCCGTCCGGGCGGACCCAGACCCAGTGGCCGCCGTGCTGCTCCACCGTGGGGTCGGCCACCGAGGCATGCCGCCCGCCGGGCGCCAGCACTGCCAGCGTGGTCTCCAACTGCCCGCCGACGAAGTCCGCCACGGTCGACACTCCCCCGGGGGCCAGCGCCCGGACCCGCTCGACCAGGCCGTCCCCGTAGGTCACCGGCTCGGCGCCCAGGCGGCGCACGAACGCGTGGTTGCGCTCGGAGGCGGTGCCGATCACCTGTGCCCCGCGCGCGGCGCCTAGTTGCACCGCCAGGCTGCCCACCCCGCCGGCGGCGCCGTGCACCAGCAGGATGTCGTCCCTCTCGACCGCCAGCCAGTCCAGGCTGCGCAGCGCGGTCAGGCCGGCCAGCGGGAGACCGCCGGCCTGCGCCCAGTCCAGGCCGGCCGGCTTGCGGGCCACCGCCGAGGCGTCGACCGCGATGTACTCGGCGAAGGTGCCGCCGTGCACCGTCTCCTTGCGGGCGTAGGACATCACCTCGTCGCCGGGCGCGAACTCCGGCGCGTCGGGGCCGGTCCTGACCACGACCCCGGCCACGTCCCAGCCGGGGATCACCGGGAAGACCGCGTCCATCAGCGGGTCCAGGCCGCCCGCCATCACCTTCCAGTCCACCGGGTTGACCCCGGCCGCCCGCACGGCGATGAGCACCTGGCCGGGGGCCACCTTGGGCTCGGGCAGCTCGCCGTAGCGCAGCCGGGAGTTGTCGGGGGCGTACGCGTCGTAGCTCACCGCGCGCATGAACGGACCTCCAGGTGGCCGGGTCTGTTGATCTGACGCTCCGTCGCCCGCATCGGGGCGCCGCTCGCCAGGCTATGCCGCCGAGCCCGGCACGACACGGCGGCGCGACCCCTACCGCAAATGTTGAAAAGATAAACAGTGGATGCTCTGTAGTAATGTCGAACGCGAGTACCACGAGCTCTGCAGCAAGCCACTCGCAACCACGGAGAACCTGTGCCCAGCATCAAGGCGTACGGCGCCACGTCCGCGACCGACCCGCTCGTCCCGCTCACCATCGAGCGCCGCGAGGTCGGGCCGCGCGACATCCAGATCGAGATCAAGTACAGCGGCATCTGCCACTCCGACCTCCACACCGTGCGCGGCGAGTGGGGCGACCGGCCCTACCCGCTGGTTCCGGGCCACGAGATAGCCGGCATCGTCACCGCCGTCGGCTCCGAGGTCACCAAGCACGCCGTCGGCGACCGGGTCGGCGTCGGCTGCATGGTCAACTCCTGCCGGGAGTGCGTCAACTGCCGCCGCGGCCAGGAGCAGTACTGCCTGGGCGAGACCGTCTTCACCTACGGCTCGGTCGACCGGGACGGCACCATCACCCAGGGCGGCTACGCCACGCACGTGGTCACCGACGAGGCCTTCGTGGTCCGCATCCCGCAGGGCCTCCCGCTGGACGCCGCCGCACCGCTGCTCTGCGCCGGCATCACCACCTACTCGCCGCTGCGCCGCTTCGGCGCCGGCCCGGGCAAGAAGGTCGCGGTGGTCGGCCTGGGCGGCCTCGGCCACCTGGGCGTCAAGCTCGCCCACGCGATGGGCGCCGAGGTCACGGTGCTGTCGCAGTCGCTGAAGAAGCTGGACGACGGCAAGAAGCTGGGCGCCGACCGCTTCTACGCGACCAGCGACCCGGCCACCTTCGAGCAGCTGGCCGGCGAGTTCGACATCGTGCTCAACACGGTGAGCGCCAAGCTCGACCTGGACGCCTACCTGTCCCTGGTCGCCAGCGGCGGCACCATGGTCAGCGTCGGCGCCCCGCCGGAGCCCCTGGCGCTCAACGCCTTCTCGCTGATCAGCATGGGCCGCAACTACGCCGGTTCGATGATCGGCGGCATCGCGGAGACCCAGGAGATGCTGGACTTCTGCGGTGAGCACGGCGTCACCGCCGAGATCGAGCTGATCCCGGCCGACCAGATCAACGCGGCGTACGAGCGGATGCTCGCCTCCGACGTGCGCTACCGGTTCGTGATCGACACCGCGACCCTGGGCTGACGCCCGCCGCGCCGGGCCGCCCCGACCGGGCACCGTGGAAGGTGCGGTCGGGGAGGTCCGCGCGCTTCGGCCGTGACCGCCGACGCGTGCGGATTGACGGATCGTCATGGCCGCATGATCCGGCCGCTTCTCCCCATGCATCGTCCTTCCTGAGTGATCGTCATATCCGCGCGCCAGAAGCGGATCGAGCGCAGCAGGGCGAGATCCGCCGCTCGGCGCTCGGTGATGCGCTCGGCCTGCCAGGCGGCGGAGCCGCCGTAGGCGAGCATCAGAGCGAGCTCCATGACCTGGACCTGCGCATAACCGGCGGCGGTGTGACGGTTGCCCTCCGCCAGGGCCCTGCTGATCCGGTCCGAGTAGAGCAACTCGCCGTCGAGACGCCGGGCCAGCGGATCGCGGGCTATGTCCGGCAGCGCGGTGCCCACGTCGATGATCTGCCGCAGGACCGGCCGCTGCTCCGGCCCCGCGTGCAGCCAGAGCAGGGCCAGGGCGCTCTCCACCGGCGACCAGATCGCGTAGTCGCCGGTGAACAGCACGCCGAGGGCGGCGGTCGCGACCAGGCGGGCGTCGTCCAATCGGTCGGCGGCTTCACAGGCGTAGGCGAGGCTGGTGACCTTCTGGAGGTCACGCGGGGAACGGCTCCGGACCGTCTTCACGGCCCGCGCCGCGCTGCGCAGTGCGGCCGGCGTGCCGCTCCCGGCCGCCAGCTCCGCGGCCCGGGCGGTGACCACGGCCCCCAAGTGCCCGCTCAGCGCAGCGCCGAGCTCCCTGCGGACCGCTTTGTCCGGCTCGGCGTCCAGCAACCGGCGCAGCCGGAGCAGCTCCGGCCCGCCACCGGGCACCGCCACCAGGGCCTGGAGAGCCGCCAAGCGCACCTGCCGCTCCTCGGCGCGGTCCGCCACGACCGTGAGCAGGAACTCGCCCAGCTCTTCGGGATGCCCGGCCGCACCCTCGGGCACGGCGGCGAGCAGCGCGGCGGCACGCTCCTCGGCCGAGCGTTTCCGGTGGCCCGCGATGAGCTCGGTGGTGCTTGGTGCGGTGCTGGTGGTCCTGGTTGCGGCCATGTCCGCAGCATTCCACGCGGCTGTGACAGTCGGCCTGCCGCGGACGCCTGCCCCCCACGCTGCGCCCGCCCGCTGCTCGCCGGCCCTCCGCTCGGCGGCCCTCCGCTCGGCGAAAAGACGAAAAGACGAAGAGATGAAAACTTGCTGCGTCTTGACCTTCTCTTGGGATACGGTCCGGCGGTGACCGATCAGAACGATCAGTATGTGGAGACCGCCACGCCGGCAGCCGGCAAGGACAGCACCTGGAGTGCGGGCGGTCAGGTGGTGGCGGCGCTGGCGCTCGGCGCGGTGATCGCGGCGGGCCTGTGGGGGCTGAGAATGGTCGGCGGGTCGCCGTCGGCGAACGGCAAGCCCGCCACCTGTGCGCCGCCCAAGGCCACGGACTCCCCCGAGTACCCGGCGCTGTGCGCCGCACTCAACCGCCCCGATCTGCCGGCCCTGCTCGGCACCCCCTCCGAACACGTCTCGGAGGCGCAGTCCGGAGGCGGCCCGATCACCTTCGCGGACGGGACGAAGCAGGACGACGCCTCGGCGGAGATCCAGGCCGGCCCGATCAACATGCGCCTCACCGACAACCAGGAGCTCCCCTTCACGGACTACACCACCGTCCTGGGCCCGAAGTCCAAGTCGACCTCCGTCCTCGGCCATCCCGCGGTGACCTACTCGGACCACACCACGGCCATCGGCTTCAGCCTGAACGGCGGGCACGCCACCACGAGTCCCGGCGGCATCGCCCGCCATCTCGTCGTCGCCAAGGACACCAAGAACGGCGGCGGGTCCTTCGAGCTCACCATCTGGCGGCAGGACGACCAAACCCCGGATGACGCAGCCCTGTTCCGGACCGCCGTACTGGTGCTCCCCGCGCTCCAGGGATGGGGAACGGGCTCATAGCCCCACGGTTTCTTCACGAAGTGGAGCCGGCTCCAGGGAACGATGGGCGCGGGGTGGAGCCGGGTGGCGCTCGGCGACTCGTACTGCGCCGGCGTCACCCAGGCGACGGGCGACGAGTTCGAGACGCCACCCGTCCGCCGTCGCCGGGTGCCGCCGTGAGACGCTGCGTAGCAGGAAACACCAGCGTTATGACGGAGAGGCACCGCATTGACCACCGCCATTGACCACCGCGCCGCCGTTGCAGCCGAGACCGCCGCGTTCGTGGAAGCCGTCAGGGCGGCCGACCTGACCACTCCGGTGCCGACCTGCCCCGGCTGGGTGCTGAGCGACTTGATCCAGCACGCCGGCAGTGTGCAGCGCTGGTTCGCCACGCTGCTGCGCCAGCGGATCCAGGAGCGGCCGCGCAGCCGGGAGGTGGACCTGAAGCTGCCCGCCGACTCACAGGCCCTCCCCGGCTGGCTGGCCGACAGCTCCGCCGAGGCCGCCGACGCGTTCGCCACCGTCGACTCCGACGCACCGATGTGGGCCTGGGGCGCGGACCAGCACGCCCGCTTCTGGGCCCGCCGGATGCTCTTCGAGACCCTGGTGCACCGCGCGGACGCCGAGCTCGCGCTCGGCCTGAGCCCGGCGATCGACCGCGGCCTCGCGGCGGACGGCGTGGCGGAGTTCCTGGTGAACCTGCCGTTCGCGTCGTCCTTCGCCCCCGGCACCGCCGAGCTGCGCGCCGCCGACCGGAGCATCCGGTTCAGCTGCTCCGACGGCGACGGCGACGGCGACGGCGACTGGCTGGTCCGGCTGCGCCCGGACGGCTTCGGGATCGACCCCGATGCCACCGAAGCCGACCTGGCCGATGCCACCGTGCAGGCCCCGGCGGCCGACCTGCTGCTGCTCCTCTACGGACGGCTGGACCGCACGGCCGCCGGCATCCGCACCGCCGGTGACGAGGCGCTGCTCGACCTCTGGTTCGGGCACTCGGCGTTCTAGCCCGTCGGTCGTTCTTCCGGCCCGTCGTGCACAGCGCTGGGGGCAGCAAGCGGATTTCGCGGATTTGCTGATGAACTGTCAGAAATGCGAGAGGCTTGACGACTGTCCCCAGCACGTGACGACGAGGTCAGGGGGAAGGACATGGCCGAGCCCGGTGGTCTCAAGCAGTTGAAGGCACGGTTGGAGGACCAGTGGTCCCGCTGCGTCCCCGAGCTGCGCGGTTCCGGCAGAGCGCTGCCGGGTGATGCCATGGTGCGCCGGGAGGTGGCCGACTCCTGGCTGCGGTCGCTGGGCACTGTGGACCCGGCGCAGACCAGCGCGCCGGTGGCCGGTGCCGGCGCGGTGCACCCGCAGTGGTCCGAGTCACCGCTGCGCGCGCCGGTGCACGACCTGGCCGACCAACTGCGCTGCCTGGCCGACGACATGGGCTACGTCACCGCCGTGACCGACCAGTCGGGCACCATTCTGTGGACCTGCGGCGGCCGGGCGATGCTGCGGCAGGCCGAGCGCGTCAACTTCGCGCCGGGCGGCCGCTGGGACGAGCCGGCGATGGGCACCAACGCCCTGTCGCTGGCACTGTGCACCGGCCGGCCCAGCACCGTCTTCTCCGCCGAGCACCTGGTGGCGGCGCTGCACGGCTGGGTCTGCTACTGCGCGCCGATCCGCGATCCACACGGCCGGCTCCTCGGGGTGCTCGACCTGTCCAGCACCTGGGACCGGGCGAACCCGATGGCGATGGCCACCGTGCGCGCGCTGGTGTCCAGCATCGAGGCCGGGGTGCGCGCCAACGCCGCATCGCAGCAGCCCCGCCCGGCTCCCGCCGAGGTGCGGCTCAGCGTGCTGGGCCGGGCCGAGCTGACGGTCGACGGGACGCCGCTGCGGCTGCCGCCACGGCAGTTGGAGATCCTCACCCTGCTGGCGCTGGAGCCCGACGGCTTCACACCGGAGCGGCTCCGAGACGCGCTCTACGGCGACCGGCCGGTCGCCGCGGCCACCTTCCGGGCCGAGGTCTCACACCTGCGGCGCGCGCTGCCCGGCACCGTGGCGACCCGGACCTACGCGCTGACCGCACCGCTCTCCTGCGACGCGCTGGAAGTCCTGCAATCCGTGGCCTGCGGCGCGGTGGCGCGGGCCGTGCGCCACTACCGGGGGCCGCTGCTGCCGCGCTCGCAGGCGCCGGGAATCGCCCAGTGGCGCGAGCACATCGAGGTGGCTGTGCGCGAGGCGGTCCTGGCCAGCCCCGATCCCGAGCACGCCCTGCGCTACGGCGGCCGGATACCGCACGACCTCACGGTCCATGAGCACGCCCTGCGCACCCTGCCGTCCCACGACCCGCGCCGCGCCCTCGCCGCCGGCCGGCTCGCAGCCGCGCAGCACGACTGAGCCCGCCGCCAGGATCTGGTGCGGGTCGAACGCTCAATGCGGCGCCTCTGCCACGCGGTTGAGGGAGTACCTGGGGATCTCCACGGTGCTCACAGGCGGGATCTCAGCACGTCGACCTCGCAGCCCGGTGAGGACGGGTCGAAGCCGTGCTCGACCAACCAACGGACCGCGATCAGGCTTCGCAGCGACCACCATGCGCGGATCACGTCGAGGTCGACGTCGGTGCCGTAGCCGGCGACGACGTCGGCAAGGTGTTCCTCGTGTCCGAGCGTCAAGATGGCGAGGTCGAACAGGGCGTCACCCCGGCTCGCCTCGGACCAGTCGACCACGCCGGTGATCTCGTCACCGTCGACGAACACATGGGCGACCTGCAAGTCGCCGTGCGTGAACACCGGTGGCCACGGCCGCAGCGCACCCTCGGCGATGCGGCGGTTGCGCGTGACCAGGTCGGTGGGAAGGACGTCGTTCGTGATGAGCCAGGCGCATTCGGCGTCGAGGGCCGATGCGAGCTCGTCGGGGCTGCGACCGGGCCACGGCGGCAGCGGCGCGTCGTGCAACTTCCGTGCGGCGGCACCCGCCGCGGCCCACGCCGCCGGTGACGCCGTCGACGGCTCGCCGAGGCGGCCGAGTGCCGTGCCGGGGAGGGCGGCGAGCGCGAGCACGGGCGGCTTGCGCCACAGGACCTCCGGAGTCGGGATCGGCGCGATGGCCATCGCCTCGACCTCGACGTCAGTGCGCAGCTGATCAGGGTCGATCTTCAGGAACACGTCACCGACGCGCAGGGTCGCGCGCTCTTGATGGGCGACGACGACCTCGACTTCCTCCACGTCGACCATTATCGCGGGACGACCGCCGATGTCGCCGGGTTTATCGCGGGCGATCGCACGGCTCATAGGAGTTCTCAGGAAGGCGTGCCAGGCGGTCCTCGGTCCACTCGGTGTGGCGTTGGCGCAGCTTGGCGGCGGTCAGGTCGGTGCGGCCGAGGTCGTGGTAGTTGGGCACCCAGGTCTCGACGGTGCGGTAGGAGTTGGTGAGCGCGAAGAGGTCCCACAGCGCCACATCGGAGAGCTTCTCGCCGGCGGCTTCCTGATACGCGGTCAGGAAGACCTCGGCGGTGCCCGGACCGTGCAGCAGTACCAGGTCGAGTCGGCACCAGCTCACGTCGAAGCCGCGTGGCGCGAGCGAGGCCCCCGACCAGTCGACGATGCCGGTGATCACGTCGTGCTGCCACAGCACGTTGCCGGACCAGTAGTCGTAGTGCGTCAGGACCGGCGGCCGGCCGGCCAGGCGGTCGGCGTGGGCGGCCAGGACCGGCGCGGCGGGGCCCCGGCCAGCGGAGCGGGTGACGGAGGCCGAGGCGGCCATGCCGTCGCGGAGACCGGACAGCCGGGCGAGCGGGACGGAGTGGATGCGGGCCAGGGCGCGGCCCAGCTGTTCCGCCGCCGTCTCCGGGCAGGCCGGCGTGATGTCGGCGTGCCCGGGAAGGCGGGTGATCAGGACGGCCGGTTCGCCGAACCGCAGCCCGTCCGGGTCGGCGCCGGCAAGCCGCGGTGCCCAGCCGTCCAGCCCGTCGATGGCCGCCAACACCCGTGCCTCGTACGCCGGTGCGCGGTCGCCCGGCGGAAATCGCCGCAGCACCAGCTCGGTTGAGGAGTCCGGGGTGCGCAGGAGGTGGGTGGCGGCGTGCGCACCGCCGGCGAGGCGCTGGACGGCCCAGGCGCCAGCGGCGGGGCCGGCGAGCTCGCTTGCCCAGGCGAGTGCCGCGGGGGGCGGGGGTGAGTCGATCACCGGGCCATGGTGATATCGCCGTTGGCCGAGGGCAACCGGATTCCCGCGCGCGCGGGACGTCAGAACACCGCTGCCGACGGCTCGTTCGCGCCTCTCAGGGCACCATCACCACCAGCACCGGCCCGGTCGCGAAGGGCATGGCGCCGCCGTCGGGCAGGGTGAACGAGGTGCCGGCGGCGGGGTCGGGGCGGCTCCAGTGCGTGGCCCACACCTTGCCGTCGCGCAGCACCTCCGCCTGGCCCGAGCCGGTGCTCTGGGTGAACACCTCGTTGTCGGGGTGCCCGGCGTTGAAGTCGGTGAACTGCCCGGGCACGATGCTGACGTGCTGGACGACCACGGTCGCGGTGCCGGACCACGCCGAGTGGCCGTCCACGGACACGTCGTAGCCGCTGCCGCTGAAGTGGACGCCGAGGGACGCGGCGGGCAGGTGCCAGGTCATCTCGGTGAGCGCGGTGCCGCCGCCGGGTGCGGCGCCGAACGTGAAGCCCGGGGAACGGGCGGGCACCGACGGGTACTTGGCGAGGATCTGGTGCGGATCGATGAAGGTGGGGTCCATGGCGCGGTTGCTGAACGCACCGGGGTCGTCGAAGGGGGTGACGGTCTGCAGGTCGGCGTGGTCGAGCAGCGGTATCAGCCCGCTGATCGCGCCGCTGTAGGCGAAGTCGAGGCGCCCGTACTGCTGGAGGAGGGGGATGTCGGTCTGCCGGGCCGAGCGGACCGGGCCGATCTTTTCGGGCAGGTGGTTGGCGTCGTAGACGGCGAGGAACCGGGAGAGTCCGCCCTCGACCTGGACCCAGTACACGATGTCGGCCCGGCCGAGCCCCTGCTGGATCTGCTGGGTGTTGCGGCCCACATTGTCGATCTTCACGGCGAGCAGGTTGCCCGCGGTGCCGCTGTTGTCGAGCGGGTTCGCGGCCTGCCCCGTCGGCGACGGGGACGGCGGCGGGGGCTTGTGCGCGCTGCTGCTGCAGCCCTGGACGGCGATGAGCCCGGCGACTCCGGCTCCGGCCACTGCGAGCGGCAGTCGATGTCTGCGCATTGGTGTCACCCCTTGACAGCTGGGTGGAACCGGCCGACGGCGCGCACGCCGGGGGCCCTCATCCCTTTGTATACGCAACCGCCCGGTCCGTGAACCCCCGGCGGTTGCCATGCACTGCGGGACGGCTGTGCTGCCGAGCCGGGCGGCACACGGTCCGGCGGCTCCGGTGGCCTCGCCGGTGGTGGCGCCCGTCACGGCAACGGGCGGTCCGGTGCCCCAGGCGACGACGGGGCCGGTGAGCTGACGGCACGTCACCAGTAGAGGTACTCCTACGGGAGCCACCGCTGTCCATGATCTCCCTACCGCCCGCGGGCAAGGTGGCGCTGGTGACCGGCGCATCGGCGCAGCTGCCGCGGCCGCCCAGGCCGAGCAGGGCGCACGCGTCCTGCTCGCGGGCGGCGATGCGACGCGCGGCGAGGCCGTGGTGCCGGCGATCCGAGCAGGCGGCGGCAAGGCCGACTTCGTCGCCGCCGTGCGCCGACTCGCCCGTACGGCGACCGACCTCGGCGGCGGCCGGGTGGACATCCTGGTCAACAACGCGTGCCCGGCAGGGCTCACTCCAGTGCGCGGCCGCGGCCGAGCCTGCGGGACAGGAAGGCGGGGTCGATGAGCGGTGCGGGGTAGTTCGGGCACCCGGAGGTGACCAGCCAGGGCCGGTGGATGACGGAGCCGGGCAGGTGCGCCAGTTCGGGGACCCAACGGCGCACGTAAGCGCCATCGGGGTCGTAGCGGTCGGCCTGCCGCAAGGGGTTGAGGACGCGGTTGGGCCGGGTGTCGGTCCCGGTGCCGGCCACCCACTGCCAGTTGAGCTGGTTGTTGGCGATGTCGCCATCGACCAGGAGGTCGAGGAAGTGCGCGGCACCGATTCGCCAGTCGTGATACAGGGACTTGGCGAGGAAGGACGCGGTGAGCAGCCGGGCGCGGTTGTGCATCCAGCCTTCGGCCACGAGCTGGCGCATGCCGGCATCGATGATCGGGAACCCGGTCCTGCCCTGGCGCCAGGCCTGCGCCTCGGCCTCGTCCGTGCGCCAGCGGTCAGACCTGGTGCGGTAGTCCGAGTGCGCCGCGTCGGCACGGGCGGCGAGGACCTGGTGGTGGAAGTCCCGCCAGGCCAGCTGGCGGACGAAGGCCTCGGCGCCCGCTCCGCCGTGCCGTGTGGCCGCGGCGACCAGTTCGCGGGCCGACAGGCAGCCGAAGTGCAGGTACGGCGACAGGCGCGAGGTGCCGTCGGCGGCGAGGTCATCGTGCTGCTCGTGGTAGGTGTCGGGGCTCCAGCGCTGCCAGGCGCGGCGCGCGGCGGTCTCACCGCCCGTCGGCAACCGGGGTGCGGTGGGACGAACGTGAGGCGGTCCGGCGCTGCGCAGAGCGGGCGGCGTGCTCAGTCGCCGGGGTGCGGGCAGCCGGACGCCGGGCTCGGTCCGCGACCAGGCGCGGAAGTACGGGGCGAAGACCGCGTAGTGGTCCTTGCCCGCGGGAGTGATCCGGCCGGCCGGAACGACGTTGAGCGAGCCGTCGTGCACCACTAGGCGCGCTCCGAGCCGTTGCCGCAGTGCCGCCTCGCGGCGCTGGGCGAAGCCGGACACTCCACCTGCCACATGCACGCTCGCGGCGCCGGTCTGCTCAGCCAAGCGCATGACCTCAGCCACGACAGGTCCTTCGCGCAGGACGAGCCGGCCGCCGATCCGGCGCAGCGAGCGGTCCAGGTCGGCCAGGCAGTCGGCGAGGAACGCCAGCCGATTGGGGGTCGCGAACCCGACCTCGGCGACGGCGGGGTCGAGGACGAAGAGCGGCACCACCTCCGCGGCGGTTGCGGCCGCCGCATGCAGGGCCGGATTGTCGTGCACGCGCAGGTCCTGGGTGAACAGGACGATCGACGTGGTCATCGGCGGCTCCCGGGGACGAAGAGAGGTCGTCGCAGGGTGCGACGGTCGGTCGTCGGCTGCCCCGGGGCTAGGGCAGCCGCTCGGCTCCCGGCAGGCCGGAAGATCCGGAGCCGTGAGCGCTGCGGATCGCCCCGGGATGAGAACGATTGACCAGCGGCGGCGGAAGCGGCTCGGATCGGGTGATCGTGGCGGGAGCGGACGCTGTCCGGCTCACCCCGCGCATGGCGGCGCCGCGAGGGCGCCGGCCGTCCCCGCGTCGCACGACTGCCTGATCGGGTGGACGGCTTCGGCGGCATGGGAGTGTCGTGGCCGAATCCCCGCCGGAGTACCCCAGTGTCGTTTTCCAAAAGGAGGCGATGATCATGGCCACCGTGTGCCGCTCCAGAGGTGTCACCCCTGCCGCGTTCCTGGCTCTTGCGCTGCTGGCCACCGGCACGGCATGCAGTAGCAGCAGCAAGGCTCCCGCTGCAGGGAGCAGCCCCACGGCTCCAGTGAGCAGCGCCACGGCCGGCGGGCAGGCGGCGACCGTCACCGTGACCGAGAAGGAGTACTCCCTCGGCCTGTCGCAGACGCAGGTCGCGCCGGGGAGCTACACGTTCGTCGCGGACAACGCCGGGACGATCGCCCATGCCCTGGCGATCTCGGGCCCCGGTGTCTCCACGACGCAGACCTCCGTCATCTCCCCCGGTAGCAAGGCGCAGTTCACGGTCACGCTCCAGCCGGGCAGTTACGAGCTGTGGTGCCCGATCGACGGCCACAAGGCCCTCGGCATGGACACCCACATCCAGGTCGGGGCGGCGGGTTCGACGTCACCGTCCGGTGGTGGCGCCGCGCCGAGCAGCAGCACCGGCGCCAGCAGTGGCCACTAGATCGCGCCACGGGCGGCGCGGGGCACGGCGAACGGAGTACCAATGCTCCGCATGCCGCATGTCATCACGAATAGTAGCGATTCGAGTACTTATTGTATTTTCATGTGCACTCACACTCTGCCCGCGCTCGGCCGCGGGCTCACCTCACTCACGATTGCGCTCGCCATCGGAACGGCAGCCGCGGCCGCCCCCGCCGCGGCCGTCTCCGACGGGGCCTTCCTCCACGGCCTGACCACCATCGACAAGGTCGCCTCGACCGTCCCCGCCAACGGCGACCAGAATCCCTACGGCACCGTCGTCATCAAGCACGACGCAGGCGATCTGCACCAGGGCAACGTCCTGATCAGCAACTTCAACAACGGCCAGAACCAGCAGGGCACCGGCACCACCCTGGTGCAGGTCAGCCCGCAGGGCACGGCGACGGTCTTCGCCCAGATCGACCCGGCCCACCTGCCCGGCCCGTGCCCCGGCGGGGTCGGGCTCACCACCGCGCTGAGCGTGCTGCCCGGCGGCTGGGTGGTGGTCGGCAGCCTGCCCACCAGCGACGGCACCTCCGCCACCGCCCAGGCCGGCTGCCTGCTGGTGCTCGACAACCACGGAACGGTGAAGGAGACCCTCACCGGCGACGGCATCAACGGCCCCTGGGACATGACGGCCGTCAGCCACGAAGACCACACCGACCTGTTCGTCACCAATGTGCTCAACGGCACCGTGGCCGGCGGCGGCAAGGAAGTCGACCGGGGCACGGTGCTGCGCATCACCCTGAAGGACCACGGTGACCAACCGCCGGAGCGGGTGAAGACCACGGAGATCGGCTCCGGCTTCGCCCAGAAGACCGATCCGAACGCCCTGGTGATCGGCCCGACCGGAGTGGGCCTCGGCGAGGACGGCACGCTCTACGTCGCCGACACCGTCAAGAACCGGATCACCGCCATCCCGCGCGCGGTGGAGCGCGAGGACAGCGCCGGCACCGGGCACGTCGTCAGCACCGACCACCACCTGAACGGCCCGCTCGGCCTGGCCATCGCCCCGAACGGCAACATCCTCACCGTCAACGGCGGCGACGGCAAGATCGTCGAGACCACCCCTGGCGGCAAGCAGGTGGCCCACCGGCTGCTGGACAGCAGCGGCAACCCGCCCGGCGCGGGGGCCCTGTTCGGGCTGGCGGTCGACCAGGACTGCGACTCGGTCTACTTCGTCGACGACGCCACCAACTTCCTCAACGTGCTCCACTGACCTGACCACGAAGAAAGATCGGGCTCCCCGGGCCGTCGCGGCCCGGGGAGCCTGCTTTTGTTGGTGCGACGGCGCGGTGCGGGCCGGGTGCGTCCCGTCGGCGGACTGCTGCCGGCCGACTCAGCGCAGGGCCGTGCCGCGCAGGAGCAGCAGGGCCAGGTCGAGGGCGCTGAGGGCGATGGTGAGCAGGAACGGCAAGCGGCTGTCCGGGTGCCGGGGGCGGGGAAGGGCGGCGACCGCGGCGAGTCCGGCCGCTGCGGCCAGTCCGGTCCAGCCCGCCGGTCCTGGTGGTCCGGGCGGGCCGAGGGCGAGGGCGGCGGAGGCCGCGAGCAGGGTGAGGGCGGCGAGGCCGCGGCTGCGGGTGCGTCCCAGCCGCTGGGGGAACCCGTGGATCCCGCAGGCCAGGTCCGCGTCGATGTCCGGCAGCACATTGGTGAGGTGGGCGCCGACGCCGAGCAGTGCTCCGGCCGCGAGCAGCCAGGCCGGTGGCCACGGGTGGTCGGGCAGGCCGCGGGTGACGAAGGCGGGCAGCAGCGCGAACGCCAGCGCATAGGGGGCCCAGGACCAGCGGGTGCGTTTGAGGACGGCGTTGTAGGACAGCGCCGCACCCACCGCCACGAGGTGCGCGAATCCCGCCGCGGCGCCGGATGCCAGGGACAGCGGTACGCAGGCCGCGGCCGCCCCGCAGGCGGCGGCAGCGGCGGACGAGGGGGCCAGGGCGCCGACGGCCAGGGGCTTGTCGCGTCGCCCCGCGCGGATGTCGCGCCTCACGTCGATCAGGTCGTTGCTCCAGCCGACGCAGAGCTGGCCGCTGAGCACGGCGAGCGCCACCAGCAGGCACCCTGCCGGGCCGCGTCCCACGGCTACGGCGAGCGCCGTGGCCAGGCCGCTGACGGCGACGGCCGGGACGGGATGGGCGGCCAGCAGCAGCGCGACCGGCGAGCCGGTTCGACGCGGCACGGCTTCGATGGCACCCGTCGATGCTAGGGCCTCCCTTATGGATCAGGTCGGCTGTGACACCTGCGGCTGACGCCGCGGGGCGCGCGGCTGGGGGCGCGCGTGCTCCGGCGTCGCGCGCCCGGCGTGATCCAGCAGAGCGGCCCTCCGTCGGTCGAGACCTGAAGGTGCGTCAGCCGCGCCCGGGCGAGCGGCGTGCCGCCGAATCGCGGAACCCGGCACCTAGCATGTCGGGATGACCCGGATTGTCGCGGTTCACGGAGTCCTGCCACCCCACCGGTACCCGCAGGAGGAGATCACCGGCATGGTCGGCTCGTCCTGCCGGCTGCCGCGCGACGACCGGGCCGTACTGGAACGCGTCCACGCCGCTTCCGGTGTGACGGGACGTCATCTCGCACTGCCGCTGGAGCACTACGCCGGGATCGACGGCTTCGGGGCGCGCAACGACGCCTTCCTCGCAACGGCCCTGGAGCTCGGCCGCGATGCCGTCCGGGGCGCCCTCGACCAGGCGGGCCTGGCCGCCTCCGATGTCGATCTGGTGGTCTCCACCTCGGTGACCGGCATCGCCGCGCCGTCGCTGGAGGCGCGGCTGGCCACGGTGCTGGGCCTGCGACCGGACGTGAAACGGGTGCCCGTCTTCGGCCTCGGCTGTGTCGCGGGGCCGCGGGCCTGGCCCGGTTGCACGACTACCTCGTCGGGCACCCCGGCGAGGCGGCGCTGCTGCTCTCGGTCGAGCTGTGCTCCCTCACGCTCCAGCGCGCCGACACGTCCATGCAGAACCTGGTCGCCGGAGCCCTGTTCGGTGACGGCGCCGCCGCCGCCCTGGCCGTCGGGTCCCGCCATGAGGCGGGCCGCGGCGACCCCGGGTCGAGTGGCCCGCAGATCGTCGCGACGCGCAGCCACCTCTTCCCCGGCACCGAGCACCTGCTGGGCTGGTCCATCGGCGACACCGGCTTCCACATCATGCTCGGCGCAGACCTGCCCGACCTGGTCAAGCGTCAGCTCGGCGGCGTGGTCGACGACTTCCTCGCCGACCACGACGTCAAGACGGCGGACGTGACCGCGTGGATCTGCCACCCGGGCGGCCCCAAGGTCCTGGACGCCGTACGCGAAGCCCTGGACCTGCCCGCACGCGCCCTGGAACTGACCTGGCGCTCCCTCGCCGAGGTCGGCAACCTCTCGTCGGCCTCGGTGCTCCACATCCTGCGCGACACGCTCGCGCTGCGTCCGCCGCTTCCCGGGACGCCGGGCCTGCTCCTGGCGATGGGGCCCGGCTTCTGCGTCGAGCTCGTCCTGCTGCGCTGGTAGCCGGCGATGACCCCCTACACCGTCCTGATCCTCCTGGTCGCCCTGGAGCGCCTCGCGGAGCTGGTCACCGCCCAGCGGCACACCCGCTGGAGCCGCGCCCGCGGCGGCGTGGAGCACGGCAGCGGTCACTACCCGGTCATGGTCGTGCTGCACACCGGCCTGCTGGCCGGCTGCCTGCTGGAGACCGCACTGGCGCACCGGCCGTTCCTGCCCTGGCTGGGCTGGCCGGCCTTCGCGGCCGTGCTGCTGGCCCAGGCGCTGCGCTGGTGGTGCATCGCCTCGCTCGGGCCCCGCTGGAACACCCGGGTGATCGTGGTTCCCGGCCTGCCCCTGGTGGACCGCGGCCCCTACCGGTGGCTGCGTCACCCGAACTACCTCGCCGTGGTGCTCGAAGGCGTGGCGCTGCCGCTGGTCCACACCGGCTGGCTCACCGCAAGCGTGTTCACGCTGCTCAACATCCCGTTGCTGGTCACCCGGATGCGCTGCGAGAACGCCGCCCTGACCATGGCCGCACCGGGGTGATCGACCTCCTCGTGGCCGGGGGCGGCCCGGCCGGCCTCGCCACCGCCATCCATGCCGCACGCGCCGGGCTGGAGGTCGTCGTCGCCGAACCGCGCCGCACGCCGATCGACAAGGCCTGCGGCGAGGGGCTGATGCCGCACGGCGCGCAGGCCCTCGCCGGACTCGGCGTCCAGGTCACGGGGCAGCCGCTGCGCGGCATCCGCTACCTCGACGACCGCCACCAGGCCGAGGCCCGGTTCCGCGGCGAGCCGGGCCTGGGTGTGCGCCGCACCGACCTGCACGCGGCACTCGCCCACCGGGCCCGGCAGCTCGGCATCCGAGTGCTGCCGGTGCTGGTGGACGGCGTGCGCCAGGACGGCTCGTCGGTGTCCGCGGCGGGACTGCGGGCCAGGTACCTCGCCGCCGCCGACGGCCTCCACTCGCCGATCAGACGCGGGCTCGGGCTCGACCGACCGGTGGACGGCCCCGGCGCCACGGCCTGCGCAGGCACTTCGCGGTCGCCCCGTGGTCCGACTGCGTCGAGGTGCACTGGTCGCCCTCGGCCGAGGCCTACGTCACGCCGCTCGCGCCGGACCTGGTCGGCGTCGCCGTGCTGACCTCCCGCCGCGGCCCCTTCGAACAGCACCTCGCCGCGTTCCCCGCCCTCCTGGACCGGCTGCCCGCCGGTGCGGCGGGCCCGGTGCGGGGAGCGGGGCCGATGCGGCAGCGGGTGCGCGCCCGGGTGGCCGGGCGGGTGCTGCTGGTGGGCGACGCGGCCGGATACGTGGACGCGCTGACGGGTGAGGGTCTCTCCCTCGCCTTGGCCGGCGCGGCGGCCCTCGTGGGCAGCGTCCGGGCCGACCGCCCCGAGGGCTACGAGCGGGCTTGGCGCAGCGTGACCCGCCGCCACCGGGTCCTCACCCACGCGCTGGTGTGGGCCCGTGGGCGGTCGGCGCTGGCACCGCACATCGTCCCGGCCGCGGCACACCTGCCGCCGCTCTTCTCCGCGCTGGTCAACCGCCTCTCCTGAGCGGGGGCGGGAGCTCGGCCGGCACCTCGATGAACCGACGCTCGGGCCGGCGCGTACCAAGCGGAGAACGCCCCTGCCACCGGGTCCGGCGAACCTCCGTGACGGCCGGGCGCACCTCACCGTTCTCCGAGAAGCGATCACGCGGAAAGGAGACGCCGCCGTGGCCGCCACCACCACCCAGGTCCACCCGCCTGCCACGCACCGATCCCGCACCGCCGCCGTGCTGTGGCTGCTGAGCCTGCTCACCGCGGCCGGGCTGGCCGTCGACGCCTATGTGCACGCCGACCTCGCCCAGTCCTACGACCCGATCAAGGCCACCGTCAGCCAGGGCGGCCTCTTCCGGGCCGAGGCCGCGGCAGCGGCCCTCGCCGCCCTGCTCCTGCTCGTCCTGCGACGCCACCGGTACGCCTGGCTGCTCGCCTTCGCCGTGGCCGGCGCGGGTCTCGCGGCCGTGCTGGTCTACCGCTACAACGATGTCGGGGCCATCGGTCCCCTGCCGAACATGTACGAACCGGTCTGGTACCCCGAGAAGACCGCATCCGCCATCGCCGAGGGCGTTGCCGCCGCCACCGCCCTGGTCGGGCTGCTGCTCACCTGGCGCCGACCGGCGAGGGGCGACGGCCGCCGCCATCGGGCGTCCCGGCAGCGCCAGTAGGCCACGGGGGGTGACGGCGCGCACCGATCAGTGCAGCCGCTGCTCCCAGTCGGCCGGGACGCGGCCGGCCGGTCCCGGGACGGGCTGGCTGACCGGGTGCGAGGTCGGGCCGGCCAGCGCCGGACCGTCGTAGAACTGCTCGGTCTCGAAGTTCCAGAACCAGTCTTCGCCCGGTTCGAAGCTGGTCAGGAAGGGATGGCCCGCTGTGCGGGCGTGCGCGCTGGCGTGCTGGGCCGGTGAGGAGTCGCAGCAGCCGATGTGACCGCATGCGGCGCACCGGCGCAGGTGGAACCACCACCCCTCGGCCGCCAGGCACTCCACGCATCCCTCGCCGCTCGGGGGCACGCTCGGGTCGATACCGGGGATCGTTCTGTCACCACTCATCACTGACACCTCCTCAGTCAGCGTAGCGACCGGTCGGGGGCCGGGCCTGCCGGAGCGCGGGGCCCGGCGCCAGGGCGGCTCCGCCGACCCCGCGCCACCGCTCGGCCCGGTGTTCCGGTGCACTGCGCCGGGGCCGGTTCGTGGCGGAGAGGTAAAGGGAGATAGCGTCGTCCAGTGCTGTTCCGTATCCTCCTGACCCGGCGCTGGGTGATCCTGACCCTCGTCTTCTTCGCGATCATCCCGGCGATGTTCCTACTCGGGCGGTGGCAGTACCACCGCTATGAGCAGACCAACCGGCAGAACACCGCGACCTCCGCCGCGATGCAGGCGCCGCCGGTCGCGATGGATGTGATCTCGCACCCCGGCGGGACTGTGCCGGCCGCGGAGACGTACCGCTCGGTCACCGCGACCGGGCACTACGACCCGTCGTACGAGTTCGTGATCCGCCAGCGCACCGACGCCTCCGGCGACACGGTCGGCTACTACGTGGTCACCCCGCTGGTCACCGACGCCGGCGACGTGGTGCTGGTCAACCGCGGCTGGATCGCCTCGAACGCGGACGCCACCAGCTACCCGACGGTGCCGCCGGCCCCCTCCGGTGAGCTGACGGTGACCGGTCGGCTGCGGCCCGACGAGACCTTCCGACGGGAGCAGCGCGGGCTGCCGGACCGGATGTTCATGCGGATCAACAGCAGCGAGCAGGCCGCGCGCCTGAAGCAGCCGGTGGTCGCGGGCTACCTGGAGCTGGTCTCTACCAACCCCACCCCGCCGGGCGCCGACGAGGCCGAGCACGTACCGGGCCCCAATGTCACCTCCACCGGCGACGCCGCGGTGGTCGGCAAGGGCGTCCACCTGCCCTACGCGATCCAGTGGTGGCTGTTCGCCGCGCTGATCCCGGCCGGCTGGATCGTCATGCTGCGCCGCGACCTCCGCGAGGCCCGCGAGAAGCAGGCCGCCGACGAAGCCGCCGCCGCGGCCGGCCCCGCCCCGGACGCCCCGGCAGAGGAGCCCGGCCCCACCCCGGGCTCCGACAAGGCCACCGTCCCGGCCGCCGAGTCCGACCCCGCGCAGCGCTAGTACGCGCGCACACTGTTCGCGGTGCTGAGGCCGCAGCTCTCGACGAGCTGCGGCCTCATCGTTCCACGGCGGCTGGTGCGGGGCTCCACGCGCGGCATCAACTCGTGGCGACGGGCGCCGGTTCGGGTTCCGGAACATCGCGCAGGTGGCGCAGCGGGGAGAAGAACACGAACCAGCCGGCCGCCGAGAACCCGATGACCGCCACCCAGAGTGCGGGCCGCACCCCGATCAGCGTGCCCAGCAGCCCGCCGAGGATGCCGCCGATCGGCATCGTGCCCCAGACGACCCACCGGACGGCCGCGTTCATCCGCCCCATCAGCTCAGGGGGCGTCACCGACTGCCGGTAGCTGACCTGCGCGATGTTGTACACCATCACCGCGAAGTAGGTGATGCTCCAGCCCAGCGGGACGAGCAGCACTCCCCAGCCGCGCCAGGCCGCCGCCACGATGGCCTGCGGGGCGCTGAACGACAGCGCGGACATCCAGATGATCCGCGCCGAACCGAACCGCTTCGCCAGCCGGCCGGCGAGCATGCCGCCTGCGATGCCGCCGATGGCCCCGCCCGCCATGATCAATCCGGTGAACGCGGGCCGCACGTGCAGCACCCGGATCAGGAAGACCATCGCCAGCGCCGTGTTCATGCCGCTGAACAGGTTCGAGATGCCCGTGCACGCCACGATCCTCCGCAATATCTTGTGGTGGACGACGAATCGCAGTCCTTCGGCGATCTGGCTGCGCAGCGTCTCGTCCGCCCGCCGCGCACGCGGCGGCTCCTCGCGCTTCCTGATGCCGAAGACCGACGCGACCGAGAGCGCGTAGGAGATCGCGTCGGCCGTCATCGCTCCCGCTGCGCCGAAGGCCGCGACCAGCCCGCTGCCCAGGCTGGGTCCGCCGAGCTGCGAGAAGGCGCCGGTGGTCCCGAGCTTGCCGTTGGCGTCCATCAGCTGCTCGGTGCGGACCAGCGACGGCAGGTAGCTCTGGTAGGAGACGTCGAAGAACACCGTGCACACGCCGGCGGCCAGGGCGACCAGGTAGAGCTGCGTCATGGTCAGAGCACCCAGGGCGGCGGCCAGCGGGAGCGAGCCGATCAGCAGCAGGCGCAGCAGGTCGCAGACGATCATGATGGACCGCTTGGAGCCGCGGTCCACGAGCGCGCCCGCGGGCAACGCGATCAGCGCGAACGCCGCTGTGGTGGCCGCGGTCAGCAGACCGACCTGGAACGTGCTCGCCTTGAGCGCGACGACCGCGACCAGCGGCAGCGCGACCTGGGTGACCGCCGAGCCCATCTCACTGACCGTCTGGCCGCCCCACAGCAGCATGAAATCCCGCTGCCGCCACAGGCTCGGACTGCCGAGCTCCGGCTCGGCTTCGCCCACATCCGTCGCCAGTTCCGTCACAGCGCCTGCTCCATCTCAACCCCCACCAAGATCGCCTGATACCGCGCGCCACCCTAGCGGCCTCGAATCCTCCGTGTCCGACGTAGAGTTCCCCCCTGTAGCAGAACTACGACAGAGCGGCCCGGACGGAGGAGCATGAACGGCAGCGAGCGGCCCGGGTCCGCCTGGCGCCCGATCGGCCTCCGCTGGACGCCCGACGAGCAGGTGGCCCTGGAATGGGACGCACCGGCCGGCCGCGCACCGCGTCTGAGTCCGCTCCCGGTCGGCGGTCGGCTGGCCGTGCTGGTGGGCGCGGACCGGCGCTGTGTGGGCGTCCGCCATGCGGGCCGGCGGATCGAGTGCCCGCTCACCGCGCCGCTCGCACCGGCCGCCCGCCGGGCGCAGTGCGAGGCGTGTGGCGCACTGGCGGCCACCAACTCCGTTGCCACCGACACCAGTCTGCTGGACGACAAGCGCGAGTACGCGGTGTACCTGGCCCACCACGGCGAGTTGATCAAGGTCGGGATCAGCAGGACCGAGCGCGGCTCGGCGCGCCTCCTCGAACAGGGCGCGCTGGCCTCGGTCGTCCTCTCCACCGGATCGCTGCCGGCCGCGCGCCGGGTCGAGCGGCTACTCGGTGCGGCCCTGGGCCTGCCCGACCGGGTCAGCAGCAGCCGCAAGCGCCGAGCCCGCGCCCGGCCGGGCACCACTGCCGAGCGCGAGGCCGCCCTGGCTGCCGCGATCGGGGACTGCCAGGGCCTCAACTGGCCTTCCGGGCAAGCCCGTCGCGCCCCGGTGATCAGCGACCACGCACACCGCTACCCCTGCCCGAGGACGGCCTGCGCCCGGCGGCAGCGGTGCGTCCGTTGGCACCCGGGCAGCAGCTCGCCGGCACCATCGTCAGCCGGATCGGCAGCGACCTCTACCTGGCCACCGATGCCGGCACGATCCTGCTGGACGTACGCCTGCTGGCCGGCTGGGAGCTGCTGCGGTGCGCACCCGACGCCGAGTCCACAGCTCCGCTCCAGCCCCTGCCCGCCGAGTCCCAGCAAGACCAACTCTTCTGACCCACCGGCCACTTGACACCGCATGCACCGGCCTACGAGGCGGAGTATGCAGGGATCGAACCTGCGCGGGTGACCCCGACGACGGCTTAGCAAGCCGCTGCCTTACCGCTCGGCCAATCCTCCGTGGCGCTGACAGGATTCGAACCTGCAACCTGCGGCCCCTCAGACCGCCGCCTCTCCCAGTTGGGCTACAGCGCCTCGCGTAGCGTCGGTGCGATTCGAACGCACACTGCGCCGGTCCTGAACCGACTCCCTCTACCGTTGGGGTACGACGCCAAGTCCCGGGCGCACGCTGGCGTGCGCCCACTTGCCGGCCCGGCAGGATTCGAACCCGCGACATTCCGCTTTGGAGGCGGACGCTCTACCACCTGAGCTACAGACCAGTGCGTTGCCGAGGAATCGAACCTCGCCATCCCGTAGGAGCAGGGGTTACAGCCCCGCTTGCATCCCAGCGCTCAACGCGTGCGTGTGCTACGAGAGTAGGCAGTCGGGGCGCCGCGGGCGACTGAATATCGGAGCGACCGCGCAGGACGAGGACTGACGCACAACACGCCGGCTCAAAGACGTGTGAGGGCGAGCCGGTCGGCTCGCCCTCACACGCCCCTGGAGAACCCGGTCGCCTCGTTGGGCGTCAGGCGCCGAGGGTGGCGGACAGCCAGTCGTGGACGGCGACGGCGCAGTCCTCCGAGTACTCCTCCAGCATGCTGAAGTGGTGGCCCGGGACGGTCAACGCCTCGTGCCGGAGCGGCCAGGACGAGCGCCACTCCTCGGCCTCACCGGCCTCGGCCGACGAGTGCCGCAGCGGGTCCTGCGCCCTGACCAGCAGGGTCGGCACCGTCAGCGCCACCGGCTGCCACTCGGCGAACACGTCGAAGTACCCGCCCATCGCGCTGAACCGGGTGTCGTCGATGGTGCCGAACACATCACCGCGGTCGAGCATGGTGTCGATGAACCCGTACTGGATCGAGGCCGGCGGCGGGCTGTCCGGAGCGTAGGTGTCCAGCAGCACCAGGGCCGCCGGCCGCACGCCGCTGCGTTCCAGCCGGCTCGCCACCGCGGACGCCGTCCAGCCGCCGGACGAGTGACCCAGCAGCACGAACGGGCGATCCCCGAAGCGACGTTCGATCACCTGTGCCTGCTGCTCCACGATCGCCCCCAGATCGGCGGGCAGGAGCTCGCCCTTGACGAAGCCGGGCAGCGGGAGCGACAGCACCTCGCGTCGGCCGCCCAGTGGCGCGGAGAACCGCGCGTACTGGTACGGGCTGGACAGCGCGCCCAAGGTGGGGAAGCAGACGATCGCCGGCTCGTCCGGCCCCGACACCAGGGTCACCAGGTCCGACGTGCGGGCGACCTGCGCCGGGTCCTCGAACTTCTCCCTGATCCTGGCGGCCGCGATCAGCAGGTCGAGGCCGTGCTCCAGCTTGGCGAGTTCGTAGGCCTTGGTGAACATCGAGGCCAGATAGCCGTCGGATGCCGGCGCCGAGGCCGGAGCCGGTGCGACGGTGCCGACGGCTGCCGAGCCGCTCGGCTGCCTCACCGCCGGCCCGCCCGCGAGTCCGGCCGGGCCCTGGGCGGCAAGCTCCGCCGACAGGCCCTGGACCAGCGCCGCCGGGGTCGCGTAGTCGAACACGAGGGTCGACGGCAGGCGCAGACCCGTCGCGTCGTTCAGCCGGTTGCGCAACTCCACGGCCGTGAGGGAGTCGAAGCCCTGCTCGATGAACCCCTTCTCCGCCTCGACCGCGTCGCCGGCGCCGTGGCCGAGCACCGCGGCGGCCTGGCCGCAGACGACATCGGTCAGCACGGCCGGCCACTCGCTCTGCGGCAGGCCGGCCAGCCGCTGCCCGAGGTCCTCGACCGTCGGCACGGTCCCGGCCGACGCGGCGCGGCGTGACGTCGCCCGCACGAGGCCCCGCAGCAGCGCGGGCACCGTGGTCGAGTGGTCCGACGCCGCGCGGCTCTTGGCACGCAGCCGCAGCGCCAGGACGGTCGGCAGCCCGCTCCCGATCGCCGCGCCGAGCAGCCCGAGCTCGTCGCGGGCACCCAGCCAGGCCGTCCACGGCTCCGGCATCGTCCGATCGGTCCCCGTCGACAGCTCCCAGCCGAGCGACGTCGCCGCCAGGCCGGCCGCCCTGCGCAGGTGGGCGAGCGCGTCCAGGAACGCGCCGACCACGCCGGCGCCGGCCCGGTCCGAGCAGCCGAGCGTGCCCGCAGTGGCGGAGAACACGACGAAGGAGGACAGCTCGGTACCGCGGGTGGCCAGGTCCAGGTTCTCCGCTGCGGCGATCTGCGACTCCAGGTGGCGCTGCGCGGCCTCGGCGGCCTGCTCGGCGACCGCCCCGGGCCCCTCGGCCCCCGGCAGGTGGACCACGGCGGTCAGCGGGTGCTCGGCGGGGATGTCCTGCAGCAGCCGGTCGAGCGCGGTGCGGTCGGTGAGATCGCAGACCGCGCGGCTCACCAGCACACCTGCGCCCGGAAGTTCGGCCGCAACCGCGCTGTCCAGGTCGCCCGCGGCGGCGAGCTCGTGCTCGTCGGCGAGGTCGCGCTTGCCGGTGACGACCAGGAGCAGGTGGCGTGCGCCGTGGGCGGCCACCAGTTCCTTGGCCACCTCGCGTCCCAGCGCCCCACTGGCGTTGGTGACCAGCACGGTGCCCTCGGACGCCAGAGCGGGTCCCGGGGCGTCGGCCGCCCGCGCGGGCACTCGGGCGAGCCTCGGTGCGAGCACCGTGCCCGCGCGGACCGCCAGTTGGGGCTCGTCGGCGGTCAGGAGCGCAGCCGCGACGATGCCGTCGAACGGCTCGTCGGCGAGGTCGAGGATGCCGAAGCGTCCGGGGTTGCCGGCCTGCGCCGCCCTGACGAGTCCGACCACCGCGGCCCCGACCGCATCCACGGCGCCGTCCGCCGCGCCGGTGGTCACCGCGCCGCACGCGACGAACACCAGCCGCGCGCCGGCCAGGCGCTCGTCGGCCAGCCATGCCTGCACGGCCTCGGTTGCCCAGCCCACGGCCGCCGTCGCGGCTGCTGCGATCGGGGCATCCGGGGCATGCGTCGCGGGAACCGGGAGCAGCACGAGCTCCGGCACCCGACCGGCTGCGGCCACCTGCTCGCCGAGCGCGGCGAGGTCGGGAACGACGACCAGGCCTTCGGTCGACCGGGCTGGGGTGGCGGTGCGCGCGGCCTGCGCGAGTCGCACGGCCTCGGCGCCACCGACGGTCACCCACGACCCGACCACGTCCGGTGCCGTCTCGTCCGACACCGGCAGCGGCACCCAGGTCAGTTCGAGCAGCGACTGCTGTGCCGGGCTTCCGGCGGCGGCGAGCTGCTCGGCCCGGACCGGGCGGAGCGCGAGGGACTCAACTGTGGCCAGCGACCGCCCGGTTCCGTCGGCGATCGCCAGCGACAGCGTCTCCGGCCCGGCCGGAGTGAGCCGCACCCGCAGGCTGGTGGCACCGGCGGCGCCCAGCGAGACGCCGCTCCAGGAGAACGGCAGCCCCCGCCGACCCTCGCCGTCGCCCGTCGTCAGCAGCGACACGGGCTGCAGAGCAGCCTCCAGGAGCGCCGGGTGCAGAGCGAACGACCGGGCCTGCGAGGCGATCTGCTCCGGCAGCGCCACCTCGGCGAAGACCGTGTCGCCGAGGCGCCAGACGGCCTGCAGCCCCTGGAACGCGGGCCCGTAGGCGAAACCCGAGTCAGCGAGGCGCTGATAGCACCCGTCGAGGTCCACGGGCTCGGCCCCGGCGGGCGGCCACTGGGTCAGGTCGGCGCCGTCGGCCGGGCCGTCGGTCGCCAGCACACCGCTCGCGTGCCGGGTCCACGGCTCGTCGGCGGCACCCTCCGGGCGTGAGTGGATCACCACGCCGCGGTCGCCGCTTGCGGCCGGCTGCGACACCAGGACCTGCAACCGGACGCCGGGGCCCGCGCCCAGCACCAGCGGCGCCTCCAGCGTCAACTCCTCGACGAGAGCTGCGCCGACCTGGTCGCCGGCACGGATGGCAAGCTCCAGGAATCCGGCCGAGGGCATGACGACGGCACCGAGCACGGTGTGGTCGGCCAGCCAGGAGTGAGTCGAAAGGGAGAGGCGGCCGGTGAAGAGGAGCTCGTCGCTGTCCGCGACCTCGATCGCCGCACCGAGCAGCGGGTGGGCGGCGGCCTCCAGTCCCAGGCCGGTCGCGTCCTTGGCTCCTGCGCCGGATGCCTCCGGCCAGTAGCGGCGGCGTTGGAAGGCGTAGGTGGGCAGGTCGACCCGGCGGGCGCCGGTGCCCTCGAACAGCGCGTCCCAGGCGACCGGGGTGCCGGTGGCGTGCAGGCGCGCCAGCGCCTCCACCACGCCACGGACCTGGTCACGTCCCGAGCGCATGGTCGGCACCACGCCGCGGGCCGGGCCGTCCTGGGCAGGCACTCGGCGACCATGCCGGACAGCACCGCGTCCGGGCCGACCTCGACGAAGCTGCCAACACCCAAGTCCAGCATGGCGGCAACGCCATCGGCGAAACGCACCGCGTCGCGGACCTGGCGCACCCAGTACTGCGGCTGCGTCCACAACTCCGACTCCACCCGGCCGGTGACGGTGGAGACCAGCGGCAGCATCGGCTCGCGAAGGTCCAACCCGGCTACGACGTCCGCGAATTCCCGCAGCATCGGGTCCATCAGACCCGAGTGGAACGCATGACTGACCGTCAGGTGCCGCGTACGGCAGCCCAGCTCCGCAAGCTTGGCGGCGGCCGCCAGCACAGGCTCCTCAAGGCCCGACAGCACCACCGACGACGGACCGTTCACCGCCGCCAGCCAGACACCCTCCACGCCATCGACCACGGCGCGGACTACGTCCTCGGACCCGCCGACCGCGACCATCGCGCCACCCGCCGGCAGCGCCTGCATCAACCGCCCGCGCGCCACCACCAGCGCGCACGCATCCTCCAGCGACAGCACCCCGCCACATGCGCGGCAGCGATCTCACCCACCGAATGCCCGGCCAGCACACCGGCCGTCACACCCCACGACTCCAACAGCCGGTACAGCGCCACCTCCAGGGCGAAAATCGCCGGCTGCGCGAACCCCGTCCGGTTGATCGAGTCGTCCGACGGCAGCTCCACCCCAGCTGCGTGCACACCTCCTCATAGGCTCGCGCGAACACCGGGAACGCCTCACCCAACTCCCGGCCCATGCCCGCCCACTGCGAACCCTGACCCGAGAACACCGCCCCCAACCGACCTGCCACCACACCCGAAACAGCCACGCCCCCGACGCCAACCCACCAAGAGCAGCCAGCAGTTCACCACCATCAGCTGCCACCAGCGCCGCTCGGTGCTCAAACGCCGAACGCGACGTCGCCAGCGAGAACGCCGTGTCCAGCAGCCCCAGCCCCGGCTCGGCCTCCAACCGCTCCAGCAGCGCCGCAGCCTGACCCCGAACCGCCGCCTCGGACTTGCCCGACACCACCAACGGCACCACCGGAAGGCCGACCACAGCCTCCTGTTCCATCGGCGCAGGCTCCTCCGCCTGCTCCAGGATCACATGCGCGTTCGTCCCGCTCACACCGAACGACGACACCGCGGACCGACGCACCCGCCCACGGTCCGGCCAAATCTGATTGTTCGTCAGAATCTGTACCGTGCCTGCCGACCAGTCGACCTCCGTCGACGGCTCATCGACATGCAGGGTCTGCGGGAGCACGCCCTCCCGCATCGCCATCACCATCTTGATGACACCGGCCACGCCGGCAGCCGCCTGGGTGTGGCCGATGTTCGACTTCACCGACCCCAGCCACAGCGGCTCGTCGGCCGACCGCTCCCGACCGTAGGTGGCCAGCAGCGCCTGTGCCTCGATCGGGTCACCCAAACGCGTCCCCGTCCCGTGGGCCTCGACGGCGTCGACCTCGGAACCGGACAGCCCGGCACCGGTCAGCGCCTGGCGGATGACCCGCTGCTGGGAGGGACCGTTCGGCGCGGTCAGACCATTCGATGCACCGTCCTGGTTGACGGCCGAACCCCGCACCACGGCAAGGACGTTGTGGCCGTTCGCCACCGCGTCCGACAGCCGCTCGACCAGCAGCATGCCGACGCCCTCGCCCCAGCCCGTACCGTCCGCCGCATCCGCGAACGCCTTGCAGCGACCGTCAACCGCCAGACCGCGCTGCCGCGAGAACTCCACGAACGCGCCCGGCGTCGCCATCACGGTCACGCCACCGGCCAGCGCGAGGTCGCACTCGCCCGAGCGCAGCGCCTGCGCCGCCAGGTGCAGCGCCACCAGCGACGACGAACACGCGGTGTCCACCGTCACCGCCGGCCCCTCCAAGCCGAACACGTAGGACACCCGGCCCGACATCACACTCGCCGTGTTCCCGGTCATCAGGAAACCCTCGAGCCCGGCGGCGGCTCCGTCGGCGAACAGCGGAAGGTAGTCCTGGCCGTTGGTGCCCGCGAAGAGGCCGGTCCGGCTGCCCCGCACCGCGGCGGGGTCGATGCCGGCGCGCTCGAACGCCTCCCAGGAGGTCTCCAGCAGCAGCCGCTGCTGCGGGTCCATCGCCAGCGCCTCGCGCGGCGAGATCCCGAAGAACCCCGGGTCGAACTCGGCGACGTCGCTGAGGAACGCGCCTTCGTGCGTGTAGGAGGTGCCCTCGGTGTCGGGGTCCGGGTCGCGCAGCCGGTCCAGGTCCCAGCCACGATCGGTCGGGAAGCCGGACACCGTGTCGATGCCCTGGGCCACGACCCGCCACAGGTCCTCGGGCGACCGCACGCCGCCGGGGAAGCGGCAGCTCATGCCCACGATCGCGATCGGCTCGTCCAGCGCCACCGAGGCCGGCGCGCTGAGCTGGGCTCCGGTGTCCTGCTCACCCACCAGCTCCCGGCCCAGGTGCGCCGCCAGTGCCTCGGGGGTCGGGTAGTCGAAGATCAGGGTCGCGGGCAGGTGCAGGCCGGTGGCGGCGCCCAGTTGGTTGCGGAGCTGCACGGCGGTCAGCGAGTCGAAGCCGAACTCCTTGAACGCGAGGCTCCCGCTCACCAGGTCCGGCGACTCGTGGCCGAGGACTCCGGCCACGTGGGTGCGCACCAGGTCCAGCAGGGTTCGCGCCCGCTCGGCGCCGCTGAGGCCGGCCAGTCGACGGGCGAGCGGCAGCTTCTCCTCGTCGGCGCCGCTGTCGGGAGCCGACGACTCCCGGGCCTCACGCACCTCGGGTATCCGCTCGATCAGGCGGTTCGGCCGGGCGGAGGTCAGCATCGGGGCGAAGCGCTGCCATTCGATGTCGGCGATGCCGAGGCAGCAGTCACCGTTCTCCACCGCCTGGTGCATGGCGGCGACGGCGAGCTCCGGGTCCATGGGGTGAACGCCGTGGCGCCGCATCTGCTGCTGCATGCCATCGCCGCCGGCCATGCCGTCGCTCCCCCAGTTGCCCCAGGCGATCGACGTGACCGGCGCGCCCTCCGCACGCCACTGCTGCGCGATGGCGTCCAGACAGGCGTTGGCCGCAGCGTAGTTGCCCTGGCCCGACGAGGCTAGGGTCCCGGCCAGCGAGGAGAACAGGACGAACGCGTCCAGCGGGGTGTCCCGGGTCAACTCCCGCAGGTGGCGGGCGGAGTCGACCTTCGCGTGCAGCACCTGGTCGAACCGCTCGGGCGTGAGCGCGTCCAGGACCCCGTCGTCGAGCACGCCCGCAGTGTGCACCACCGCCGTCAGCGGGTGTTCGGCCGGCACCTGCGCGAACAGCAGCTCCAGCGCGGCGCGGTCGGAGACGTCGCACGCCGCGACGGTCACCTTGGCGCCCAACGCGGTCAGTTCGGCTTCCAGCTCGGTAGCGCCGGGTGCGGCCGGGCCCCGCCGGCTGACCAGCAGCACGTGCTCGGCTCCGTTGCGTGCCAGCCATCGGCCCACGTGTGCGCCGAGCGCGCCGGTCCCGCCCGTGACGAGGACGGTGCCGGTCGGCGCCCAGGTCCGGGCGGTGCCGAGGTGGTCCAGCGGTGCGCGGACCAGCCTGCGGGCGAAGGCCCCCGACGGTCGCAGCGCCACCTGGTCCTCGCCGCCCCTGGTCGCGAGGACGCGGGTCAGGAGGGCGACCGTGCGGTCGTCGGCGGCCGCGGGCAGGTCGATCAGCCCGCCCCAGCGGTCTGGGTGTTCCAGCGCCGCGACCCGGCCGAGGCCCCATACCTGTGCCTGCGCCGCGCTGGCGAGCTCCTCGCCGCCGGTCACGGCGACCGCGCCTCGGGTGGCGGCCCACAGGGGTGCGGTCACACCGGCGTCGCCGAGCGCCTGGAGGAGGTTCGCGGTGCCGGCCAGGCCCGCCGCGACGCTCTCCCCAGCCGTGTGCGGCCGCTCGTCCAGCGCGAGGAAGGAGAGCACGCCGGTGACGGTGATGCCGACCCCGGCGTCACCGATCAGCTTCGCGAGGCCGCTGCGGTCGACGGTCGCCGGATCGACATCGATGGTGACGACCTCGGCACCAGCGGTGTTCAACCCCCGGACCAACGCGTCGAACGCGCTGGCGGCGCCGGTGTGTTCCGGGTTGGTCATCCCGGCCGGAACGACGAGCAGCCAGGTGCCGGACAGCCGCCCGGCCGTCGGCGGGGTGAAGCCGTCCCAGGTGATGCGGTAGCGCCAGTGGTCGGCGGCGGACTGCTCGCGGACCCGCTGTCGGTACGACGACAGCACCGGCAGCACCGCCTCCAGCGACTCCGCCTGGATCTCGTCGACGCCCAGGGCCGCGCTCAGTCCCGCCAGGTCACCGCGCTCCACGACCTCCCAGAACCGGCCGTCCACCGCGTCCAACGGCGCCGCCCCCAACACCGGCCGCTCCGAGGGTTCCAGCCAGTAGCGGCGGCGCTGGAACGCGTAGGTGGGCAGGTCGACGCGACGGGCGCCGGTGCCCTCGAACAGCGTGTCCCAGGCAACCGGGGTGCCGGTGGCGTGCAGGCGCGCCAGCGCCTCCACGGCAGCGCGGACCTGGTCGCGCCCCGAACGCATGGTCGGCACCACGCCGCGGGCCGGGCCGTCCTGGGGCAGGCACTCCGCGACCATGCCGGACAGAACCGCGTCCGGGCCCACCTCGACGAAGCTGCCAACACCCAGATCCAGCATGGCGGCAACGCCATCGGCGAAACGCACCGCGTCGCGGACCTGACGCACCCAGTACTGCGGCTGCGTCCACAGCTCCGACTCCGCCCGGCCGGTCACCGTGGAGACCAGCGGCAGCACCGGCTCCCGCAGCTCCAACCCGGCCACGACGCCCGCGAACTCCTCCAACATCGGGTCCATCAGACCCGAGTGGAACGCATGACTCACCGTCAAGCGCCGTGTCCGGCACCCCTGCTCGGCCAGACGCGCGGCGGCCGCCAGCACCGGTTCCTCAAGGCCCGACAGCACCACCGACGACGGACCGTTCACCGCCGCCAGCCAGACACCCTCCACGCCCTCGATCGCAGCCCGGACGGTCTCCTCGGACCCGCCGACCGCGACCATCGCGCCACCCGTCGGCAGCGCCTGCATCAGCCGGCCGCGCGCCACCACCAGCGCACACGCATCCTCCAGCGACAGCACCCCCGCCACATGCGCGGCAGCGATCTCACCCACCGAATGCCCGGCCAACACCCCAGCCGTCACACCCCACGACTCCAACAGCCGGTACAGCGCCACCTCCAGGGCGAAAATCGCCGGCTGCGCGAACCCGGTCTGGTTGATCGAGTCATCCGACGGAAGCTCGATACCCAGCTGCGTGCACACCTCCTCGTAGGCCCGCGCGAACACCGGGAACGCCTCACCCAACTCCCGGCCCATGCCCGCCCACTGCGAACCCTGACCCGAGAACACCGCCCCAAGCGCCCAGACACCGCGCCCGAGACCCCGACCGCACCCGACGCCAACCCACCCAGAGCAGCCAGCAGTTCACCACGATCCGCCGCCACCACCGCCGCCCGGTACTCAAACACCGAACGCGACGTCAACGCCGAAAACGCCGCATCCAGCAGCCCCAGCCCCGGCTCGGCCTCCAACCGCTCCAGCAGCGCCGCAGCCTGACCCCGCACCGCCTCCTCAGACTTGCCCGACACCACCAACGGCACCACCGGAAGCCCAACCACAGCCTCCTGTTCCATCGACGCAGGCTCCTCCGCCTGCTCCAGGATCACATGCGCATTCGTCCCACTCACACCGAACGACGACACACCCGCACGCCGAGGGCGCCCCACTTCCGGCCACGCCCGCCGCTCGGTCAGCAACTCCACCGCGCCGGAGGTCCAGTCGATCTCCTTCGACGGCTCATCGACATGCAGGGTCTGCGGAAGGACGCCCTCCCGGAGCGCCATCACCATCTTGATCACACCCGCCACACCGGCAGCCGCCTGCGTGTGACCGATGTTCGACTTCAACGAGCCCAGCCACAGCGGAAGTTCGGCATCGCGTCCCTGACCGTAGGTCGCCAGCAGCGCCTGCGCCTCGATCGGGTCACCCAACCGCGTCCCGGTGCCGTGCGCCTCCACCGCGTCCACATCACCCACCGCCAGCCGCGCGTTGGCCAGCGCCTGCCGGATCACCCGCTGCTGCGACGGACCGTTCGGCGCGGTCAGACCGTTCGACGCACCGTCCTGGTTCACCGCCGAACCCCGCACCACCGCAAGGACGTTGTGGCCGAGCCGGCGTGCATCGGACAGCCGCTCGACCAGCAGCACGCCGGCACCCTCGCCCCAGCCCGTGCCGTCCGCCCCATCCGCGAACGCCTTGCACCGACCGTCACCAGCCATACCGCCCTGGCGGGAGAAGCCCACGAACAGTGCGGGTGTGGACATCACCGACACGCCACCGGCGAGCGCCAGGTCGCACTCACCCGCCCGCAGCGCCTGAACCGCCAGGTGCAGCGCCACCAGCGACGATGAACACGCCGTGTCCACCGTCACCGCCGGCCCCTCCAGGCCGAACACGTACGACACCCGGCCCGACATCACACTCGCGGCGGTGCCGGTGATCAGGTAGTTCTGGGCCTCCTCGATCGCATCGATCAGCACCATGCTGTAGTCCTGGCCGTTGGTGCCCGTGAACACCCCGGTCCTGCTGCCGCCGAGAGCCGTGGGGTCGATGCCGGCCCGTTCGAACGCCTCCCAGGAGGTCTCCAGCAGCAGCCGCTGCTGCGGGTCCATCGCCAGCGCCTCACGCGGCGAAATGCCGAAGAACCCCGGGTCGAACTCGCCGATGTCGTAGAGGAATCCGCCCTCCTGGACGGAGAAGCTCCCCTCAGCGTCCGGGTCCGGGTCGTAGAGGGCGTCCAGGTCCCAACCGCGGTCGGCCGGGAACTCCGCCATGGCGTCCGTGCCGTCGGCGACCAGGCGCCACAGCTCCTCGGGCGACCGCACCCCGCCCGGGTACCGGCAGGCCATCCCCACGATCGCGATCGGCTCGTGGGCCACATCCTCCAACTCGCGCATCTTCAAACGGGTTTCGTCCAGCTCGGTGCTGACCCGCTTGAGGAAGTACCGGAGCTTCTCTTCGTTTCCCATCAGGGACTCTCCATCATCTGTACTCAGCAAGGACCGGGGTGGGACGAGGCTCAGGAGATCCCGAATCGCTCGCCGATGAGGTCGAACATCTCGTCGTCGCTGGCCGACTCGAACCGCTCGGCCGCGGAGTCCTCGTCATCCGCCGCGCCCACCTGCCGCAGCTTCGCCAGGAGCGCCTGCAGGCGCTCCTCGACCTTCTTGCCGTCGAACTCGTCCGCCAGGAGCGCGGTGAGCGCCGAATCGGCCTCATCCAGCCGGGCCAGGACCGCCGTGTCGGCGCTCTCCTCCGCCTCGAAGAGGCGCGAGCGGAGGTAGGCGGCGAGCTCGGCGGGGTTGGGGTAGTCGAACACCAGGGTCGCCGGCAGCTGCACGCCGGTCGCGGCACTCAGCTGGTTGCGCAGCTGGACCGCGGTCAGCGAGTCGAAGCCCATCTCCTTGAACGCGACCCGTTCCTCGACGGCGTCACCGGAGGCGTGTCCCAGGACCTCGGCGACCTGGGTCCGGACGACGTCCAGGAGTGCCGCCGAGCGCTCGGCAGGCGCCAGCACCGCCAGCCGCTGGGCGAGCGGCTGCTCGCCGCTGCCACCCGTCCCGCTGCCGCCTGCCCCGCCGCCGCCGGCGGCGAGCCGTCGGACGTCGGCCAGCTCCTCGACCAGGCGGCTGGGGCGGGTGGAGGTGAACCTGGGCAGGAACCTCTCCCAGTCGATGTCCGCCACCGTGACGGTGGCCTCGCCGTACTCCACGGCCCCCTGCAGCGCGGTGATCGCCAGTGCCGGGTCCATGGCCGACATGCCGTGGCGCCGCAGGTGGCGCTGCATCTCCTCGCCGCCGGCCATGCCGTCGCTCCCCCAGTTGCCCCAGGCGATGGAGGTGGCGGGCAGGCCCTGCTCGCGGCGCTGTTCGGCGAGCGCGTCCAGGAAGGCGTTCGCCGCGGCGTAGTTGGCCTGGCCGGACGAGGCGACCGTGCCACCGAGCGAGGAGAACAGCACGAAGGCGGACGGCTCCAGGTGCCGGGTGAGTTCGTCCAGGTTCAGCGCGCCGACCGCCTTCGGCCCGAGGACCCGGCCGAACCGCTCCGGAGTCATGCCGTCCAGGATGCCGTCGTCCAGCACCGCGGCCGTGTGCACGACCGCGGTCAGCGGGTACTCGGCGGGGATCTGCTGCTCCAGCACGAGGCGCAGCGCCTCGCGGTCGGCCACGTCGCAGGCGGCGAACGTGACCCGGGCGCCCAGTGCGGTCAGCTCCGCCGTCAGTTCGGCGGCTCCCGGCGCGTCGGCACCCCGACGGCTGAGCAGCAGCAGGTGCTCGGCGCCCCGGGCGGCCGCCCAGCGGGCGACGCGCTCGCCGGCCCCGCCGGCACCGCCGGTGATCAGGACCGTGCCGCGCGGCTGCCACGGCCTGGTGGGCTCGCCGCGGTGCTGCGGCGTCCTGACGAGCCGTCGGGCGAAGGCCCCGGCCGTGCGCACGGCCACCTGGTCCTCGCCGTCCGGGCTCGCCAGGATGCCGGTGAACGCCGCCACCTCCCGGTCCCCGGCGACCTCCGGCAGATCGATCAGTCCGCCCCAGCGGTCGGGGTGCTCCAGCGCCGCGACCCGCCCCATGCCCCACACCTGTGCCTGGACGGCACTGCGCAGCCGGTCGGACGCGCCCACGCTCACCGCGCCGCGGGTGGCCACCCACAGCGGGGCGGAGACGTCGGCATCACCCAGTGCCTGGACGGTCGCCACGGTGGCGAGCAGGCCTGCGGGCAGCTGCCCGTCCGCGCCGAACGGTCGCTGGTCGGCGCCGAGGAAGGACAGCACGCCGCTGAGCTCCCCGAGTTCGGCCAGCTCCTTGGCCAGGGTCTCCCTGGTCATGGTGACCGGGTCGAGTGCGAGCACCGTGGTCTGCGCGCCGGCGGCGCGCAGGCCCTCGGCCCACGGGTCCACCCATGCGGTGTCGGCGGGTGCCAGCACCAGCCAGCGGCCGGACAGGCCGGACGGCGCGGTGGCGGTCGGTGCGGTCAGCGGGCGCCAGCTGATCCGGTAGCGCCAGGAGTCGACCGAGGCGCTCTCCTTCTGCCGGCGGCGCAGCGCCGACAGGGCCGGGGCGACGGCCTCCAGTGACTTGCGCTGCTCGCCCTCGAGGTGCAGCGTGGCCGCGAGCGACGCCAGGTCGGCGCTCTCGACGGCGGTCCAGAACTCCTCGTCGATGCCCTCGGCCCCACCGGGGCGCGGAGTTCCTCGGCGGCCGCCGTGGGCTCCAGCCAGTAGCGCTGACGCTGGAAGGCATAGGTCGGCAGGTCCACGCGGCGTGCCCCGGTACCGGCGAACACCGTCTGCCAGTCGACGGTCAGCCCCTGGGTGTGCGCGTCGGCCAGGGAGTTCAGCACGCGGCGGATGCCGCCGTCCTCCCTGCGCAGCGTCGCGATGACCCGCACTCCCGCCTCGCCGGCCCCGTGCGCGGTCGCGTTGTCGTGGATCGAGAGGGCGAGCAGGGGGTGCGGGCTGGCCTCGATGAAGGCGCTGTGATGGGCGCCCAGCAGCGCCTCGACGGCCATCCGGAACTCGACGGGCTGACGGATGTTCCGGTACCAGTACTCGTTGTCGAGCCCGGCGGTGTCGAACAGGCCGCCGGTCACCGTGGAGTAGAACGGGATCTCCGAGCGCTTCGGTGCGACGGGTGCCAGTGCTTCCAGCAGCTCCTCGCGCAACTCGTCGAGCTGGGGCGAGTGCCCGGCGGTGTCCACGCCCGGGACCCGCCGCGCGGACACACCGTCGGCGACCAGTTCGTCGAGCAGGCTGGTGAGGGTCTCGGGGTCGCCCGAGACGGCCACCGTGTTGGGGCTGTTCACGGCGCCGACGCAGATCCTGTCGCTACGATCGCCGATCCGCGCCTCGACCTCCGCGGCGGGCAGGTTCACGGACAGCATGGCCCCGCGACCGGCCAGCCGGAGCCACGCCTGACTGCGCTTGGCGACGATCCTGGCGCTGTCCCGCAGCGACAGGCCGCCGGCGACGTAGGCCGCGGCGACCTCGCCCTGCGAGTGGCCCACCACGGCGGCGGGCTCCACCCCGTAGGAGCGCCACACGGCCGCCAGCGACACCATCATGGTGAACAGCGTCGGCTGGATGACGTCGATCCGGGTCGCAGGCGGCGCGTCCGGGGCCTCCCGCAGCACGTCCAGCACCGACCAGTCGACGAACTCGGACAGCGCCGCGTCGCAGGCCAGCACGCTCTCGCGGAACGCCTCGGAGGACTCCAGCAGCCCGGCCGCCATCCCGACCCACTGGGATCCCTGACCGGGGAAGACGAACACGGCCCGGCCACCCGCGACGGCCGAGGCCTTGGTGGTGTTGGCCGCGTTCCGCCCGTCCACGACGGCGTCGAGGCCCTGCCGGAAGTCGTCGAGGCCCTCGCCGACCACGACGGCCCGGTGGTCGAACAGTGAGCGGGCGGCGCCCAGCGAGTGGCCGATGTCGGCGGGCCGGGCGTCCGGGTGGGCGTCCAGGTGGATCCGGAGCTGCCTGGCCTGCTCGCGCAGGGCGGCGTCGCTCTTGGCCGACAGCAGCCACGGGACCGGCCGGCCGGCGGCTCGGGGGCGTCGGCCGGCATCGCATCGGTTGAACGGGCATCGGCCGGCAGGGCCTCGGTCGGCGTCGCATCGGTTGCATGGGCGTCGGTCGCCAGGGCCTCGGCGGGGAAATCCTCCAGGATGACGTGGGCGTTGGTGCCGCTCACCCCGAAGGCGGACACGCCGGCGCGGCGCGGCCGCTCGTCGGCGGGCCACGGCCGGTCGTCGGTCAGCAGCGAGACGTTCCCCGCCGACCAGTCCACGTCCGGCGTGGGCGCGTCGATGTGCAGCGACTTCGGCATCGTGCCGTGCCGCATCGCCATGACATCTTGATCACACCGGCCACGCCGGCGGCCGCCTGGGTATGACCCAGGTTCGACTTCAACGAGCCCAGCCAGAGCGGCTGTTCGGCATCCCGGTCCTGACCGTAGGTGGCCAGCAGCGCCTGGGCCTCGATCGGGTCGCCCAACCGGGTGCCGGTGCCGTGCGCCTCGACGACGTCGACCTCCGAGGTGGACAGCCCGGCGTTGGCCAGCGCCTGCCGGATCACCCGCTGCTGCGACGGACCGTTCGGGGCCGTCAGCCCGTTCGAGGCACCGTCCTGGTTCACGGCCGAGCCGCGGACCACCGCGAGGATGGTACGGCCGTTGCGCTGCGCGTCGGACAGTCGCTCCAGCAGCAGCACACCGGCGCCCTCGCTCATGCCCGCCCCGTCGGCGGCGGCGGCGAACGCCTTGGACCGACCGTCACGCGCCAGCCCCTGCTGCCGCGAGAACGCCACGAACAGCGCGGGGTCGCCATCACCGTGGCACCGCCGGCCACCGCGAGCTCGCACTCGCCCGACCGCAGCGCCTGGCACGCCATGTGGAGCGCCACCAGGGACGAGGAGCACGCCGTGTCGATCGACACGGACGGCCCCTCCAGCCCGAAGGTGTAGGCGATCCGGCCGGACAGCACGCTGGCGGAGCCGCCGGTCAGCACGTAGTTCTCGGACTCCTCCCAGGCCTTCGCCTGGACCATCGTGTAGTCCTGGCCGTTGGTCCCGACGAAGACGCCGGTCTGGCTCCCGTGCAGGCTGTGCGGGTCGATGCCGCCCGCTCGAAGACCTCCCACGAGGTCTCCAGCAGCAGGCGCTGCTGCGGGTCCATCGCGCGGGCCTCGCGGGGGGCGATCCGAAGAACGCAGGGTCGAACTCGCCCGCGTCGTAGAGGAAGCCGCCCTCCACGGAGTAGAGCTTCCCGACCGCGTCCGGGTCCTCGTCGTAGAGGCTCTCGATGTCCCAGCCGCGGTCGGCGGGCAGGCCGGAGACCGCGTCGACATGATCGGCCACCAGCTGCCACAGGCCCTCGGGCGAGCGCACGCCGCCGGGGTAGCGGCAGCTCATCCCGACGATGGCGATCGGCTCGTCGTCCAGCACCGCCGCGCGCACGGCGGGCAGCCCGGCCGCGTTCTGCTCGCCGACGAGTTCGCGGCGCAGGTGCTCGGCCAGCACCTCGGCGGTCGGGTAGTCGAAGGCCGTGGTGGGCGACAGGCGCAGGCCGGTCTCGGCGTTGAGACGGTTGCGCAGTTCGACGGCGGTGACCGAGTCGAACCCGAGGTCCCGGAAGGCCCGCCGCTCGTCGATCGCGTGGGCCGACTCGTGGCGGAGCACCACGGCGACATGCGACCGCACCAGCTCCAGCAGGTGGTGCTTCTGGTCGGCCGGACCCATCGTCAGCAGGCGCTGGACCAGCGGGGTAGCAGCCGGTCCGGCCTCCCCGGCCTCCCCGGCCTTGGCGACCGGCTCGGCCTGCTGGGCCGCGAGGGCCTTCTTCACTTCGGGCAGTTCACCGAGGAAGGCGCTCCCCCGGTTGGCGGTGAAGGCCACGGTGAACCGGGGCCAGTCGACGTCGGCGACCGCGGTGCAGGTCTCGTCGCGGTCCAGCGTCTGCCGGAGGGCGACCAGCGCCGTGTCCGGATCCATCACCGGCACGCCGTGCCGTTGGGCCACCTCACTGATCTCGGGGTCGCCCGCCGCACCCGCGCCGCCCCAGACACCCCAGGCGACCGACGTCGCGGCCAGACCGCGATCGCGGCGGCACTGCGTGAGCGCGTCCAGATAGGCCGTCGCGGCGGCGTATCCGGCCCGACCGCGGCTGCCCCAGGTGCCGGCGTTCGAGGAGAAGACGACGAACGCCTCCAGCGCGGACTCGTGCAGCAGGGCGTCCAGGTTCACCGCACCCGCGATCTTCGCGGACGCGGTGGCGACCAGCTCCGCCGGGGAGCAGTCGGCGATCAGGGCCGACCCTCCGGATCCGGCGGTGTGGACGACGGCGGTGAGCGGGTGCTCGGTCGGGATGCCGCCCAGCAGTGCGGACAGGGCGTCGCGGTCGGCGATGTCGCAGGCCGCGATCGTCACCTTCGCACCCAGCGCGGTCAGTTCGGCCGCGAGCACGTCCGCACCGGGCGCCTGCGGGCCACGCCGGCTCACCAGCAGCAGGTGCTCGGCCCCATGGCCGGCCAACCACCGAGCCACATGACCACCCAGCGCACCCGTGCCACCCGTCACCAGCACCGTGCCCGACGGACGCCAGTCACGCACCGCCCCCGCCCGGCGGGCACCGCACGCACCAAACGCCGTCCGAACACCCCGAACCCCGAACCGCCACCTGGTCCTCGACCACACCACCCGCACCGGGACCGGACGCCAGCACACCCACCAGGCGCCGCACCACGCCCTCGCCCAGCACCTCCGGCAGATCGACCAGACCACCCAGAGATCCGCGTGCTCCAACGCCGCCACCCGGCCAAGACCCCACACCTGCGCCTGAACCGGGCTCAGCACACGATCGCCGTCCGCGCCCACCGACACCGCACCACGGGTGACCGCCCACAGCGGAGCCGCCACACCCGCGTCACCCAGGGCCTGCACCAGAAGCAGCGTCCCCGCCAACCCGCAGCCAGATGACCATCCGCAGCCATCGGCCGCTCATCCAGCGCCAGCAGCGACAGCACACCCGCGAACTCGGTCCCCCGAAGCGTGGCGAGCCGGTCGGCGAGCTGCGAGCGGTCGGTGCGGCAGGCATCCACCTCGATGACCCGGGCGGGGTCCTCCAGGCCCAGCGACTTCACCAGGGAGTCGGCCCACTCGGTGTCCGCAGTCCCGCTCGGGACGGCGAGCAACCAGTCTCCCGGCAGCGTGGCCGGCACCGACGCGGCCTGCTGCGGCAGCGCGCGCCACGTGACTCCGTAACGCCAGGAGTCAGCGGTGGAGTTCTCGTTCCGGCGGCGACGGTAGGTGGAGAGCACGGGCAGGACTTCCCGCAGCGACTCGTCCATCCCCTCGCCTGCGTGCAGGGCGGCGATCAGGGCCTCAAGGTCCTGGCTCTCGACGGCTTGCCAGAACTCTTCGTCGGCCGGGTCGGTCAGGAGGGTGTCGTCGCGCAGCGGCACGTCAAGCCAGTAGCGCTGGCGTTGGAAAGCGTAGGTGGGCAGGTCGACGCGGCGGGCGCCGGTGCCCTCGAACAGGGTCGGCCAGGCGACCGGGGCGCCGTGCACGAAGGCCTGCGCCAGGGACGCGGTCAGACGCGCCCAGCCGCCCTCACCACGACGCAGGGTACCGATCGCCGCGGCGACGGTGTCCTGCTCGCCGATGACCTCCTCGATCGCCGGGACCAGGACGGGGTGCGAGCTGACCTCGATGAACAGGCCGTGGCCTTGGGTGAGGAGGTTCTCGATGCCGTCGCGGAACTCCACCGTCTGACGCAGGTTGGTGTACCAGTACGCGGCGTCGAGCTCCTTGGTGTCCAGGAAACCGCCGGTCACGGTCGACCAGAACGGCACCTGGCCGGAGACCGGCACGATCGGCGCCAGGTCGCGGGCCAGACGCTCGCGCAGGCCCTCCACCATCTGCGAATGCGAGGCGTAGTCCACCGGGATCCGCCGCACCCGCACCTCACGACCCTCACACCAGGCCATGAACTCCTCCAGCGGCAGGGTCGGGCCCGAAACCACCGTCGAGGCAACGCCGTTGACCGCCGCAACCGACACGCCATCGCCGCCCCACTGCTCCAGCAGTCCGCGCACCTCACCGGCACCCGCGCCCACCGACACCATCCCGCCCGAACCGGCCAGTTCCTCCGCGATGGCCTTGGAACGCAGCACCACCACCCGCGCGCCGTCCTCCAACGACAACCCACCCGCGACGACAGCAGCCGCGATCTCACCCTGGCTGTGGCCCACGACAGCCGCCGGCTCAACCCCGTACGACCGCCACACCTCAGCCAGCGACACCATCACCGCCCACAACACCGGCTGCACCACATCAACCCGCTCCAACCACCCCTCATCACCGGAACGCACCACCTCACCCAACGACCAGTCCACCAAGCCGCTCAGCGCCCGCTCACACTCACCCATCCGGGCCGCGAACACCTCCGACGACCCCAGCAACTCCCCCGCCATCCCCAGCCACTGCGACCCCTGACCCGGGAAAACAAACACCACACCACCATCAACCACACCAGAACCGGAAACCACACCCACGCCGGCCTCACCGGTTGCCAACTCACCCAGCCCTGCGAGCAGTTCACTGCGATCGGCGCCCAGCACCACCGCCCGGTGCCCGAACACCGCACGCGACGTCAGCACCGAGAACGCCGCGTCCAGCCCGCTCAGCCCCGGCTCGGCCTCCAACCGCTCCACCAACGCCGCCGCCTGACCCCGCACCGCCGCCTCGGACTTGCCCGACACCACCAACGGCACCACCGGAAGCCCGACCACAGGCTCTTCAACGACCGTCTCCGCAGGCACCTCCGCCTGCTCCAGGATCACGTGCGCGTTCGTCCCACTCACACCGAACGACGACACACCCGCACGCCGAGGACGATCCACCCCCGGCCAAGCCCGCGACTCCGTCAGCAACTCCACCGCACCGGAGGTCCAATCCACCTCGTGCGACGGCTCATTGACGTGCAGCGTCTGCGGAAGGACACCCTCCCGCATCGCCATCACCATCTTGATCACACCCGCCACACCGGCGGCGGCCTGTGCATGGCCGATGTTGGACTTCACCGAGCCGAGCCACAGCGGCTGTTCGACATCGCGGCCCTGACCGTAGGTGGCCAGCAGCGCCTGCGCCTCGATCGGGTCACCCAATCGCGTCCCGGTGCCATGCGCCTCCACCACGTCCACATCACCGGTCGTCAGGTGCGCATTCGCCAGCGCCTGCCGGATCACCCGCTGCTGCGACGGACCGTTCGGCGCCGTCAGCCCGTTCGACGCACCGTCCTGGTTCACGGCCGAACCCCGCACCACCGCAAGCACGTTGTGGCCGTTCGCCACCGCGTCCGACAGCCGCTCCAGCAGCAGGAGTCCGACGCCCTCGCCCAGACCGGTGCCGTCCGCGGCATCCGCGAACGCCTTGCACCGGCCGTCCGCCGAAAGCCCGCGCTGGCGGCTGAACTCGACGAACGCACCCGGGCTGGACATCACCGTCACACCGCCGGCCAGCGCGAGGTCGCACTCGCCGGCCCGCAGCGCCTGCGCCGCCAGGTGCAGCGCCACCAGCGACGACGAGCACGCCGTGTCAACCGTCACCGCCGGCCCCTCCAGGCCCAGCGAGTACGACAGTCGGCCCGACACCACGGCAGCCGTGTTGCCGGTGACGAAGTACCCCTCCAGCTGGGTCGGGTCGCCCTGGGCGAGCGCCGCGTAGTCCTGGCCGTTGGTCCCGGCGAACACACCGGTCCGGCTGCCCCGCAGCGACTCCGGGTCGAAGCCCGCGCGCTCCAACGCCTCCCAGGAGGTCTCCAGTAGCAGCCGTTGCTGCGGGTCCATCGCCATCGCCTCACGCGGCGAGATGCCGAAGAAGTCCGCATCGAACTCGGCTGCGCTGTCGAGGAATCCACCGTTCCGGACGTAGGAGGCACCCGACTTGTCGGGGTCCGGATCGTACAGACCGTCGATGTCCCAGCCGCGGTCCACCGGGAAGGGCGTCAGGGCGTCCACCCCGTCGGCAACCAGCCGCCACAGGTCCTCGGGCGAGCGCACGCCGCCCGGGTACCGGCAGCTCATGCCGATGATGGCGATCGGCTCCCGCTCCCGCTGCTCCGCGAGGGTCGCACGCTCGCGGTACTTGTACAACTCCGCCGTCGCCCACTGCAGGTGACTCAGCAGCTCGTTCTCGTTGCCCATCAGAAAGCCCTCTCCCCGCACTCGACCAAAGCTTGCAAAGAACTGCTGCTACTCACGACTTGCCGAAGTCGCGGTTGAGCATGGCGATCAGCTCGTCAGCCGTCGCCGCTCCGAGATCGGGCCGCTCCGCCGGCCGACCCTGGTCCGACGCACCGCTCTTCCACCTCGCCAGGACCTCTTCGAGCTGGGTCAGCACCACCGCGTGCAGGTCCCCGTTCTCCGCGGTTCGGGCCAGCAGCTCGTCCACCCCGCTCACTTGGGCCAGGGCCCGCTCCTCCAGGGCCTCGTCGTCCTGCCGGGTGAGACCGCGGTGCAGGTGCTCGGCCAGCTGAACGGCCGTCGGGTAGTCGAAGACCAGGCTGGCCGGCAGCCGCAACCCGGTGGCCGTGGTCAGCCGGTTGCGGAGTTCGACGGCGACGACGGAGTCGAAGCCGAGGTCGCGGAACGCCCGCTTCGGATCGATGCTGGCAGCCGACTTGTGGCCAAGCACCGCCGCCACGTGGTCCCGGACCAGGTCCGCCAGCAGCCGGACCTGGTCCTCGGCGCTCTTGCCCGTCAGCCGCTCCAGCAGTGCATCGGCCGCTCCGGCCGCGCGCTCGCTCCTGCCCACACCGGCGGTGACCTCACGGACCTCCGGAAGCTCGCTGAGGAAGGCGCTCGGCCGGGTGGCGGTGTAGGCGACCGCGAACCGGGGCCAGTCGATGTCCGCGATGGCCAGGAAGGTCTCGTCGCGGTCAAGCGCCTGCTTCATGGCCGCGACCGCGAGATCGGGGTCCATCGCGGGAATCCCGTGCCGACGGGCCACTTCACCGACCGCCGTGCCGTCGGCCATGCCCGCGCCGCCCCACACGCCCCAGGCGATCGAGGTCGCGGTGAAGCCGTCGTGCCGACGCTGCTCTGCGAGCGCATCCAGGAAGGCGTTGCCGGGTGCGTAGTTTCCCTGGCCCGACGCGGCGAAGGTGCCGGCCAGCGCCGAGAACAGCACAAAGGCATCGATGTTCTGACTGCGCGTCAACTCGTCCAGATGGCGGGCCGATGCAGCCTTGACCCGGGCGACGCTGTCCAACTGATCGACACTCAGGGAGTCGAGTACACCGTCGTCCAGCACCGCCGCGGTGTGGAAGACGGCGGTCAGCGGGTGCTCGGTCGGGATGCCGTCCAGCAGCGCGGACAGGGCGTCGCGGTCGGCGATGTCGCAGGTCGCGATCGTCACCTTCGCACCCAGCGCGGTCAGTTCGGCCGCGAGGTCGTCCGCACCGGGCGCCTGCAGCCCGCGCCGGCTGACCAGCAGCAGGTGCTCGGCCCCATGGCCGGCCAGCCACCGAGCCACGTGTGCTCCCAAGGCACCCGTGCCACCGGTGACCAGCACCGTGCCCGACGGACGCCAGTCACGCACCGCCCCCGCCCCGGTGGGCACCGCACGCGCCAAACGCCGTCCGAACACCCCGAACCACGAACCGCGACCTGGTCCTCGACCACACCACCCGCGCCGGGACCGGACGCCAGCACACCCACCAGGCGCCGAACCACGCCCTCGTCCAGCACCTGCGGCAGGTCAATCAGACCCCCCCAGCGCTCCGGGTGCTCCAACGCGGCAACCCGGCCAAGACCCCACACCTGCGCCTGAACCGGGCTCAGCATGCGGTCCTCCGCGCCCACCGACACCGCGCCACGAGTGACCGTCCACAGCGGAGCCGCCACACCCGCGTCACCCAGCGCCTGCACCAGGAGCAGCGTCCCCGCCACCCCCGCAGCCACCGAGTCGGCGTGCGCGTGCGCCCCCTCGTCAAGCGCCAGCAGCGACAGCACACCCGCCACCTCGCCCATGCCGGAGAGGCGCTCGGCCAGGCCGGCACGGTCGATGGTGGCAGCATCGACCTCCAGCACGGTGTTGTCAGCACCGGCGAGCCGCAGCCCGTCCAGCAACAGCGGCAGCCACTCGTTCGCGGTGCGGGCCGCCGGCACGACAACCAGCCATGTACCACCGCCCACCAGCACGCCCGGACGGTCGGGCAGTGGACGCCAGACGGTGCGGTAACGCCAGGACTCCGTCGCGGAGTTCTCGCGCCGACGCCTGCGGTAGGTCGAGAGCGCGGGCAGGACGGTGCCCAGAGTCCCGTGGGCGTCGTCGCCCAGGTCCAGGATGCGGGCCAGTCCGTCCAGGTCCTCGCCCTGGACGGCTTGCCAGAACTCTTCGTCGGCCGGGTCCGTCGGGGCGGTGTCGTCGCGCAGCGGCACGTCCAGCCAGTAGCGCTGGTGCTGGAAGGCGTAGGTGGGCAGGTCGGCGCGGTGGGCGCCGGTGCCCTCGAACAGGGTCGGCCAGGCGACCGGGGCGCCGTGCACGAAGGCCTGCGCCAGGGACGCGGTCAGACGCGGCCAACCGCCCTCACCACGACGCAGGGTACCGATCGCCGCAGCTTCGATGTCGTGCTCGCCGATGACCTCCTCGATCGCCGGAACCAGGACCGGGTGCGAGCTGACCTCGATGAACAGACCATGCCTTGGGTGAGGAGGCTCTCGATGCCGTCGCGGAACTCCACCGTCTGACGCAGGTTGGTGTACCAGTACCCGGCGTCGAGCTCCCTGGTGTCCAGGAAACCGCCGGTCACCGTCGACCAGAACGGCACCTGGCCGGAGACCGGTGCGATCGGGGCCAAGTCGCGGGCCAGGCGCTCGCGCAGGCCCTCCACCATCTGCGAATGCGAGGCGTAGTCCACCGGGATCCGCCGCACCCGCACCCCACGACCCTCACACCACGCCATGAACTCCTCCAGCGGCAGGGTCGGGCCCGAAACCACCGTCGAGGCAACGCCGTTGACCGCCGCAACCGACACACCCTCCCCACCCCACTGCCCCAACAGCCCGCGCACCTCACCGGCACCCGCGCCCACCGACACCATCCCGCCCGACCCCGCCAACTCCTCCGCGATCGCGAGCGAGCGCAGCACCACCACCCGCGCGCCGTCCTCCAACGACAACCCACCCGCGACGACAGCAGCCGCGATCTCACCCTGGCTGTGGCCCACGACAGCCGCCGGCTCAACCCCGTACGACCGCCACACCTCAGCCAGCGACACCATCACCGCCCACAACACCGGCTGCACCACATCAACCCGCTCCAACCACCCCTCATCACCCGAACGCACCACCTCACCCAACGACCAGCCCACCAAGCCGCTCAGCGCCCGCTCACACTCACCCATCCGGGCCGCGAACACCTCCGACGCCACCAGCAACTCCCCCGCCATCCCCAGCCACTGCGACCCCTGACCGGGAACACGAACACCACACCACCATCAACCGCACCAGAACCAGAGGCCACCGACCCCGAAACCACCGAGCCCGACGCCAACTCGCCAAGCCCCGTGAGCAGTTCATCGCGCTCGGAGCCCAGTACCACCGCCCGGTGCCCGAACACCGAACGGGACGACACCAGCGACTGACCCACATCCAGCAACCCCAGCGCCGGATCGGCCTCCAACCGCTCCAACAGCGCCGCCGCCTGACCCCGCACCGCCGCCTCGGACTTGCCCGACACCACCAACGGCACCACCGGAAGCCCAACCACCGAGTCAGGCTCCACCGCCACGGGTTCCTCGACCTGCTCCAGAATCACGTGCGCATTCGTCCCACTCACACCGAACGACGACACGCCCGCACGCCGAGGACGATCCACCTCAGGCCACGCCCGCGACTTCGTCAACAGCTCCACCGCACCCGCCGACCAGTCCACCTGGCGCGACGGCTCGTCCACGTGCAGGGTCTGCGGAAGCACGCCCTCCCGCAGCGCCATCACCATCTTGATCACACCACCGACACCGGCAGCCGCCTGCGTGTGACCGATGTTCGACTTCAACGAGCCTAGCCAGAGCGGCTGTTCGGCCGACCGATCCCGGCCGTAGGTCGCCAGCAGCGCCTGCGCCTCGATCGGGTCGCCCAACCGCGTCCCCGTCCCGTGCCCCTCCACCACATCGATCTCCGCGGTGGACAGCCCGGCGTTGGCGAGCGCCTGCCGGATCACCCGCTGCTGCGACGGACCGTTCGGCGCGGTCAGGCCACTGCTGGCGCCGTCCTGGTTCACCGCCGAACCCCGCACCACCGCAAGCACCTTGTGCCCGTTCGCCACCGCATCCGACAACCGCTCCACGAGCACCAGCCCGACGCCCTCGCCCCAGCCCATTCCGTCCGCCGCGTCCGCGAACGCCTTGCACCGGCCGTCCGCCGAAAGCCCGCGCTGGCGGCTGAACTCGACGAACGCACCCGGGGTGGACATCACCGTCGCACCACCGGCCAGCGCCAGCGAGCACTCACCCGCCCGCAGCGCCTGGACCGCCAGGTGCAGTGCCACCAGCGATGACGAGCACGCGGTGTCCACCGTCACCGCCGGCCCCTCCAGGCCGAACACGTACGACACCCGACCCGAGACCACGCTCGTCAGGCTGCCGGTCAGCAGGTAGTCGCCCGCCCCGTCCGACGCCTTGCCCGCCTCGGCCCCGTACTCGTTGTAGGAAGCGCCGACGAAGACACCGGTCTCGCTGCCCTTGTAGGCGTGCGGGTCGAGTCCCGCGCGCTCGAAGAGCTCCCACGAGGCCTCCAGCAGCAGCCGCTGCTGCGGGTCCATCGCCAGCGCCTCACGCGGGCTGATTCCGAAGAAGTCCGCATCGAACTCGGCGGCGTCGTGCAGGAATCCGCCTCACGAGCATGCGACTTTCCCTGGGCCTCGGGGTCGGGGTCGTAGAGACCGTCGACGTCCCAACCCCGGTCCGTGGGAAAGCCGGCAACGCCGTCGACGCCGTCGGCCACGAGTCGCCACAGGTCCTCGGGCGAGCGCACACCCCGGGGTAGCGGCAACTCATGCCGACGATGGCGATCGGCTCCCGCGAGCCCTCCTCCAGCTCGCGAACGCGCTCACGGGCATCATCGAGATCGACCATGACCCGCTTCAGGAAATAACGAAGCTTCTCTTCGGCAGCCATCAGGCTATGTCCGTTCCAATCAGATGAGGAAGATGAAGGGGGCAGAGGCGAGCTACGAAATCCCGAACCGCTTGCCGATGATGTCGAAGATCTCGTCGTCGGACGCCGCATCGAGCTGATCGGCGGCCAGGTTTCCGGACTCCGCGCTCCGGGCCTTCTTCACCTTCGCCAGCAAGCTCTCCAACCGCTCCTCGATGTCCGAGGTCGCCAGTTCTGCGACAGCGATACCGGAGAGCACCGCGTCGATGCGGTCGATCTCCGCCCGGACCAGCGCCTCGCCGGCAAGCTCGTCCGGCACGAGTCCGACGCGCAGGAACTCGGCCAGTTCCTGCGTGGTCGGGTAGTCGAAGACCGCGGTTGCCGGCAGCGACACACCCGTGGCCTTCTGCAGCCGGTTCCGCAGCTCCACCGCGGTCAGCGAGTCGAAGCCGAGCTCCGTGAAGCCGCGCTCCGGGTCGACGGCCGCACCGGATCCGTGGCCCAGCACCACCGCCACCTCGGTCCGCACCAGATCGACCAGGATCCGCCGACGGTCAGTGCCGGACGCACGGCCGACCCGCTCCCGCAAGCTGCGCAGCGCCTCGTCCTCGCGGTCACCGGCGCCGTCCACGAGGGCCTCCAGCGCGCGAGCCGCTTCCGGCACCCGGCCGATCAGGCTGCTGGGCCGAACCGAGGTGAACGCGACCGCGAAACGCTGCCAGTCCACGTCGGAGACGGTGACGCACGGCTCCGCCTCACCGACGGCCCGCACCAGCGCCGACACGGCGCTTTCCGGTGCCATCTCGACCAGGCCACGACGGCGCAGGTGCTCCACCACCTCCGCGTCCGCGCCCATGCCGTCACCGCGCCAGACGCCCCAGGCGATCGAGGTCGCCGCCAGGCCGCGCTGGTGCCGGCTCTCCGCCAGTGCGTCCAGGTACGCGTTCGCTGCGGCGTACGCTCCCTGGCCGCCGCTGCCCCAGACACCGGCGTTAGAGGAGAACAGCACGAAGGCGTCGAGCGGACGCTCCGCGAGGAGTTCGTCCAGGTGGGCCGCACCGGCCGCCTTGCCGCTCAACATCTGCTCGAGGTCGGCCGGTTCGCTGTCCGCGAGGTTGCCGAAGGTGCTCACACCGGCGGTGTGGACGACGGCGGTGAGCGGGTGCTCGGCCGGGATGCCGTCCAGCAGTGCGGACAGGGCGTCGCGGTCGGCGATGTCGCAGGCCGCGATCGTCACCTTCGCACCCAGCGCGGTCAGTTCGGCCGCGAGGTCATCCGCACCGGGCGCCTGCGGGCCACGCCGGCTCACCAGCAGCAGGTGCTCGGCCCCATGGCCGGCCAACCACCGAGCCACATGACCACCCAGCGCACCCGTGCCACCCGTCACCAGCACCGTGCCCGACGGACGCCAGTCGCGCACCGCCCCCGCCCCGGCGGGCACCGCACGCACCAAACGCCGTCCGAACACCCCCGAACCCCGGACCGCCACCTGGTCCTCGACCACACCACCCGCACCGGGACCGGACGCCAGCACACCCACCAGGCGCCGCACCACGCCCTCGCCCAGCACCTCCGGCAGATCGACCAGACCACCCCAGAGATCCGCGTGCTCCAACGCCGCCACCCGGCCAAGACCCCACACCTGCGCCTGAACCGGGCTCAGCACACGATCGCCGTCCGCGCCCACCGACACCGCACCACGGGTGACCGCCCACAGCGGAGCCGCCACACCAGCGTCACCCAGCGCCTGCACCAAAAGCAGCGTCCCCGCCAACCCCGCAGCCAGATGACCATCCGCAGCCATCGGCCGCTCATCCAGCGCCAGCAGCGACAGCACACCCGCGAACTCGCCCACTGCTGCCAGGCGCTCGGCCAGGCCGGCGCGGTCCACCGTCTGGAGAGCGAGGCTGATCAGCTCGGTCTCCTGGTGCCGACTGCGCAGCGCGGTGACGCAGGTGTCGATCCAGGCAGCGTCGTGCTCGTCGACGCCCTCGGGCGCCACGACCAGCCACTTGCCCGGCAGCGCGTGATGGGTGCTCTCGGCAAGAGCCTCCCAGGTGATGCGGTAGCGCCACTGGTCGGTGGCGGACTGCTTGCGGACCCGCTGCCGGTACGACGACAGCACCGGCAGCACCGCCTCCAGCGACTCCGCCTGCTCATCGGCCACGCCCAGCGCCGCGCTCAGCCCGGCCAAGTCACCGCGCTCCACGACCTCCCAGAACCGGCCGTCCACTGCGTCCGATGACAGAGTCTCCACAGCCGGCCGCTCGGAGGCCTCCAACCAGTAGCGTTGGCGTTGGAAGGCGTAGGTCGGCAGGTCGATGCGGTGGGCACCGGTGCCCTCGAACAGTGCGTCCCAGGCAACCGGGGTGCCGGTGGCGTGCAGGCGCGCCAGCGCCTCCATCACGCCACGGACCTGGTCGCGTCCCGAGCGCATGGTCGGCACCACGCCGCGGGCCGGGCCGTCCTGGGGCAGGCACTCGGCGACCATGCCGGACAGCACCGCGTCCGGGCCGACCTCGACGAAGCTGCCAACACCCAAGTCCAACATGGCGGCAACGCCATCGGCGAAACGCACCGCGTCGCGAACCTGGCGCACCCAGTACTGCGGCTGCGTCCACAGCTCCGACTCCACCCGGCCGGTGACGGTGGAGACCAGCGGCAGCATCGGCTCGCGAAGGTCCAACCCGGCCACGACGCCCGCGAACTCCTCCAGCATCGGATCCATCAGGCCCGAATGGAACGCATGACTGACCGTCAGACGCCGCGTACGGCACCCCTGCTCGGCCAAAACAGCCGCAGCAGCCAGCACCGGTTCCTCGTGCCCGGACAGCACCACCGACGACGGACCGTTCACCGCCGCCACCCACACACCCTCCACGCCCTCGATCACGGCCCGGACCGTCTCCTCGGACCCGCCGACCGCGACCATCGCGCCACCCGTCGGCAGCGCCTGCATCAGCCGGCCGCGCGCCACCACCAGCGCACACGCATCCTCCAGCGACAACACCCCCGCGATGTGTGCGGCCGCGATCTCACCCACCGAATGCCCAGCCAGCACACCGGCCGTCACACCCCACGACTCCAACAGCCGGTACAGCGCCACCTCCAACGCGAAAATCGCCGGCTGCGCAAACCCCGTCTGGTTCAACTCCTCACCCTCAGGCAACTTCACGCCCAGCTGCCCGCAGACCTCCTCATGGGCTCGTGCGAACACCGGGAACGCCTCACCCAACTCCCGTCCCATGCCAGCCCACTGCGAACCCTGACCCGAGAACACCGCCCCAAGCGCCCAGACACCGTGCCCGAGACCCCGACCGCACCCGACGCCAACCCACCCAGAGCAGCGAGCAGTTCACCACGATCCGCCGCCACCACAGCCGCCCGATGCTCCAACACCGAACGCGACGTCAACACCGAGAACGCCGCATCCAGCACCCGGACATCACCCTCACGCACCCACTCCAACAGCGCCGAAGCCTGCCCCCGCACCGCCGCCTCAGACTTACCGGACACCACCAACGGCACCACCGGAAGCCCAACCACAGGCTCCGCGACAACCGCCAACGCAGGCTCCTCCGCCTGCTCCAGGATCACGTGCGCATTCGTCCACTCACACCGAACGACGACACACCCGCACGCCGAGGACGCCCAACCTCCGGCCATGCCCGCCGCTCGGTCAGCAACTCCACCGCACCGGAGGCCCAATCCACCTCCTGCGACGGCTCATCGACATGCAGCGTCTCCGGGAGAACACCCTCCCGCATCGCCATCACCATCTTGATCACACCCGCCACACCGGCAGCAGCCTGCGTGTGACCGATGTTCGACTTCAACGAGCCCAACCACAGCGGAAGTTCGGCATCACGCCCCTGACCGTAGGTCGCCAGCAGCGCCTGCGCCTCGATCGGGTCACCCAACCGCGTCCCCGTCCGTGCGCCTCGACGACGTCGACCTCCGAGGTGGACAAGCCGGCGTTGGCCAGCGCCTGCCGGATCACCCGCTGCTGCGACGGACCGTTCGGCGCCGTCAGCCCATTCGACGCACCGTCCTGGTTCACCGCCGAACCCCGCACCACCGCAAGGACGTTGTGGCCGTTCGCCACCGCGTCCGAGAGTCGCTCGACCAGCAGCACGCCGACACCCTCGCCCCAGCCGGTGCCGTCCGCCGCATCGGCGAACGCCTTGCACCGACCGTCGGCGGCCAGACCGCGCTGCCGCGAGAACTCCACGAACGCGCCCGGCGTCGACATCACGGTCACACCGCCGGCCAGCGCCAGGTCGCACTCGCCCGAGCGCAGCGCCTGCGCAGCCAGGTGCAGCGCCACCAGCGACGACGAACACGCCGTGTCCACCGTCACCGCCGGCCCTCCAGGCCGAAGACGTACGACACCCGGCCCGACATCACACTCGCCGTGTTCCCGGTCATCACATAGCCCTCGAGCTCACTGGCCTCCCCGGCGTTCTCCATCAGGAGCGGGACGTAGCTCTGGCCGTTGGTGCCGATGAAGACGCCGGTAGCGCTGCCCTTGAGCCGGTCCGGCGCGATACCGGCACGCTCCAGCACCTCCCAGGAGGTTTCCAGCAGCAGGCGCTGCTGCGGGTCCATCGCGAGCGCCTCACGCGGCGAGATCCCGAAGAACCCCGGGTCGAAGTCCTCGGCGTTCTGCAGGAACGCGCCTTCGCGGGCGTAGGACTTGCCCGGCACCTCGGGGTCGGGGTCGTACAGGCTGCCCATGTCCCAACCGCGGTCGGCAGGGAAACCGGAGACCGCGTCGACGCCGTCAGCGACCAGGCGCCACAGCTCTTCGGGCGAACGCACGCCGCCGGGGAAGCGACAGCTCATCCCCACGATCGCGATCGGCTCGTCCGCCATCGCGGCGGCTCCGGCACCGACGGGCACGACCGAGGCGTCCGGCTGGATGCCCAGCAGCTGGCCGCCGAGGTGGCGGGCCAGCGCCTCGGGCGTCGGGTAGTCGAAGACGAGGGTCGCGGGCAGGCGGGTGCCGGTGGCCGTAGCCAGCCGGTTGCGGAGTTGGACGGCGGTCAGCGAGTCGAAGCCGAGCTCCTTGAACGCGCGGCGCTCGTGGATCCCGTCCGCCGACTCGTGTCCCAGGACGGTGGCTACGTGCGATCGCACCAGGTCGAGGATCTGCCGCTCCTGCTCCTCCCTGCCGAGCCCCTTCAGGCGGTCGGCGAGGGTCCCGGTGCCGGCGGTGGTACCGGCGGCACCGGGCGCGGCTGCGCGGAGGCTGCGCACCCGGGGCAGGTCCGCGATGAGCGGGGTGCTCCGCAGGGCGTTGAGTCGCTGTTCGAGCCGCGACCAGTCCACATCGGCGACCACCACGACGGTCTCGTCGTGATCCAGTGCCTGCTGGAGCGCCTTGATGCCGAGGTCGGGCGCCATCGGGGGGATGCCGTTGCGGCTCAGCTGCTGCTGAGCGGTTTCACCGGTGGCCAGTCCGGCGCCGCCCCACGCGCCCCAGACCACCGACGTCGCGGTGAGCCCGTGCGCCCGGCGGAACTCCGCCAGGGCATCCAGGTAGGTGTTGGCCGGTGCGTAGTTGGCCTGTCCCAGCGACGGCAGCGTTCCCACCAGCGAGGAGAACAGGACGAAGGCCGAGAGCTCGCGGTCCCGGGTCGCCTCGTGCAGGTTCCAGGCCGCCGTGGCCTTGGATCGGAGCACGGTGTCGAAGCGCCCGACCGTGAGCGAGTCCAGCATGCCGTCGTCCAGGGCAACGGCGGTGTGCATCACCGCGGTCAGCGGGTACTCGGTCGGGATGCCGTCCAGCAGCGCGGACAGGGCGTCGCGGTCGGCGATGTCGCAGGCCGCGATCGTCACCTTCGCACCCAGCGCGGTCAGTTCGGCCGCGAGCTCATCCGCTCCCGGTGCCTGCGGACCACGCCGGCTCACCAGCAGCAGGTGCTCGGCCCCATGGCCGGCCAACCACCGGGCCACCTGCGCGCCCAGCGCACCCGTGCCACCCGTGACCAGCACCGTGCCCGACGGGCGCCATTGACGCTTCGCGGAACGCCCGCCCAACCGCGCCTCCAGCATGCGGGGGACGAACATTCCCGACGCGCGTACGGCCACCTGGTCCTCGACGGCACCTGCCAGCGCCGCCAGCAGCCCTTCTCGCACCCGCTGATCGTCCTGCTCCCAGGCCAGATCGACGAGCCCGCCCCAGCGCTCCGAGTACTCCAGCGCAGCGACCCGGCCCAGGCCCCACAGCTGCGCCTGGACCGGGCTCAGGACGTGGTCTTCCGCGCCGACCGACACCGCGCCACTGGTGACCACCCACAGCGGAGCGGTCACGGCCGCATCACCCAGTGCCTGCACCAGGAGCACGGTCGCCGCCAGCCCTGCCGGCACGGCATCTCCGGCCAGGTGCTCGCCCTCGGCAGAAGCCAGCAGCGAGAGCACGCCGTCGACGTGCCCGAAGTCCGCCAGCTGTTCGGCCAGCCTGACTCGGTCCGCCGCCACCGCTTCGACCTCGATCACCTCGGCCTCGGCACCGGCGCCCCGCAGCGCGTCCAGGCATAGCTCCACCGACCGCGTGTCGCCCTCGGCCGCGGTGACGACGAGCCACTTACCGGTCGGCGAAGGCGAGTTCGGGACCGTGGTGCGCTTCCAGGTGGTGCGGTAGCGCCACCCGTCGACCGTCGAGTCCTCCCGCACCTGCCGACGCCACGACGACAGCACCGGAAGCACCGCTCCCAGCGACGCCTCCTGCCCGTCATCCAGACCCAACACATCCGAAACAGACGACACATCCGCCTGCTCCACCGCACGCCAGAACGCCTCATCCACCGGATCCACCACGGCGGCCTCACCCCGCAGCGGCACCTCCAGCCAGAAACGCTGATGCTGGAACGCGTACGTGGGCACGTCGACGCGGTGCGCGCCGGTGCCCTCGAACAGGGTCGGCCAGGCGACCGGGGCGCCGTGCACGAACGCCTGCGCCAGCGACGCAGTCAGACGCGCCCAACCGCCCTCACCACGACGCAGGGTGCCGATCGCCGCGGCGACGGTGTCCTGCTCGCCGATGACCTCCTCGATCGCAGGGACCAGGACGGGGTGGGAGCTGACCTCGATGAACAGGCCGTGACCGTCCGCCAGAAGGCCTTCGACGCCGTGACGGAACTCCACCGTCTGACGCAGGTTGGTGTACCAGTACCCGGCGTCGAGCTCCTTGGTGTCCAGCAAACCGCCGGTCACGGTCGACCAGAACGGCACCTGGCCGGAGACCGGCACGATCGGCGCCAGGTCGCGGGCCAGACGCTCGCGCAGGCCCTCCACCATCTGCGAATGCGAGGCGTAGTCCACCGGGATCCGCCGCACCCGCACCCCACGACCCTCACACCACGCCATGAACTCCTCCAGCGGCACGGTCGGACCCGAAACCACCGTCGAGGCAACGCCGTTGACCGCCGCAACCGACACACCCTCCCCACCCCACTGCCCCAACAGCCCGCGCACCTCACCAGCACCCGCGCCCACCGACACCATGCCACCCGAACCAGCCAACTCCTCCGCAATGGCCTTCGAGCGCAGCACCACCACCCGCGCACCGTCCTCCAACGACAACCCACCCGCAACCACCGCCGCCGCGATCTCACCCTGCGAATGCCCCACCACCACCGCCGGCTCAACCCCGTAGGACCGCCACACCTCCGCCAGCGACACCATCACCGCCCACAACACCGGCTGCACCACATCAACCCGCTCCAACCACCCCTCATCACCCGAACGCACCACCTCACCCAACGACCAGCCCACCAACTCGCCCAAGGCCCGCTCGCACTCACCCATCCGCGCCGCGAACACCTCCGACGACCCCAGCAACTCCCCCGCCATCCCCAGCCACTGCGACCCCTGACCCGGGAAAACAAACACCACACCACCATCAACCACCGACCCCGACACCACACCCGAGGACACCCCACCCGACGCCAACTCACGGAGCCCCGCGACAATTTCATTGCGCTCGGAGCCCAACACCACCGCCCGGGACCCGAACACCGACCGCGACGAAACCAGCGAGAATGCCGTATCCAGCAGCCCCAGCCCCGACTCGGCCTCCAGTTGCTCCAGCAGCGCCGCCGCCTGACCCCGCACCGCCGCCTCGGACTTGCCCGACACCACCAACGGCACCACCGAAAGCCCGACCACAGGCTCTTCAACAGCCGTCTCCGCCGGTTCCTCGACCTGCTCCAGAATCACGTGCGCATTCGTCCCACTCACCCCGAACGACGACACACCCGCACGCCGAGGACGATCCACCTCCGGCCACGCCTGCGACTTCGTCAACAGCTCCACCGCGCCCGCTGACCAGTCGACCGCGCGCGACGGCTCATCCACATGCAGGGTCTGCGGAAGCACGCCCTCCCGCATCGCCATCACCATCTTGATCACACCACCGACACCGGCAGCCGCCTGGGTGTGACCGATGTTCGACTTCAACGAACCGAGCCACAGGGGAAGTTCGGCATCGCGTCCCTGACCGTAGGTCGCCAGCAGCGCCTGCGCCTCGATCGGGTCACCCAGCCGCGTCCCGGTCCCGTGCCCCTCCACCACGTCCACATCACCGGTCGTCAGGCGCGCATTCGCCAGCGCCTGCCGGATCACCCGCTGCTGCGACGGACCGTTCGGCGCCGTCAGACCATTCGACGCACCGTCCTGATTGACGGCCGAACCCCGCACCACCGCAAGGACCTTGTGCCCGTTCGCCACCGCGTCCGACAGCCGCTCCAGCAGCAGCATGCCGACGCCCTCGGCCCAGCCCGTGCCGTCCGCCGCATCCGCGAACGCCTTGCACCGGCCGTCCGAGGAGAGGCCCTGCTGCCGGGAGAACTCGACGAACGCACCCGGCGTCGCCATCACCGACACGCCGCCGGCCAGCGCCAAGGAGCACTCCTGCTTGCGCAGCGCCTCGCAGGCCATGTGAAGGGTGACCAGCGACGACGAGCATCCCGTGTCCAGGCTGACGGCGGGCCCCTCCAGGCCCAGGGTGTAGGAGATGCGCCCGGACACGACGCAGCTGAGGTTCCCGGTGACCAGGAAGCCCTCGAACGCGTCGGAGGCCTGCTTCACCGCGGAGGCGTAGTCGTTGTACATGACGCCCGCGAAGACGCCGGTGTCGCTTCCCTGCACGGACAGCGGGTCGATGCCGGCCCGCTCGAAGGCCTCCCAGGAGGTCTCCAGCAGCAGCCGCTGCTGCGGGTCCATCGCCAGCGCCTCACGCGGCGAGATCCCGAAGAAGTCCGCATCGAAGTCGCCGGCGTTGTAGAGGAAGCCGCCGTCCCGGACGTACGACGTGCCGGAGCGCTCCGGGTCGGGGTCGTAGAGCCCGTCCACGTTCCAACCACGGTCCTCGGGGAAGCCGGAGACCGCGTCCGCGCCGTCCATGACGAGCTTCCAGAGGTCCTCCGGCGAGCGCACACCACCCGGGTAGCGGCAGCTCATCCCCACGATCGCGATCGGCTCCCGCGCGGACTCCTCAAGCTCGCGGACCCGCTCCCGGGTCTTGTGCAGGTCGGCCGTCATCCACTTCAGGTAGTCGACGAGCTTCTCTTCGTTCGCCATCGTTCATTCCCTTGCGTCGTGCCGGTTCAGGTAGCTGTGGGGGGAGGAGACGGGGTCAGGAGCGCCCGAACTGCTGGTCGATGAAGTTGAGGATCTCGTCGGGGGTCGCCGCGTCGAGCTGGTCGAGCACGAGCCCCGGGTCGGTGTCCGCGTCCGTGCCTCCCGCCCGGCCGGACAGCGCGGATCCGCCGCGTGACTCCCGGATCCTGGCGAGCAGGGCCTCCAGGCGCGCCTCGATCCTGCGGCTGCCCGACTGGTCCGTCGAAGCGGTGGCGATCAGCGGATCGAGCTTGTCCAACTCCGCCAGCACGAAGGAGTCCGGGCTCGCCTCACCGTCGACCAGGCAGGTCAGCAGGTAGTCGGACAGAGCCGCGGTGGTCGGGTAGTCGAAGACCGCTGTCGCGGGCAGCCGCTGGCCCGTGGCGGCGTTCAGCTGGTTGCGCAGCCGAACCGCGGAGAGCGAGTCGAAGCCGAGCTCCGAGAAGGCCGCGGTCGGCTCCACCGACGACGTCGACGCGTGGCCCAGCACGGCCGCCACGTGTTCGCGCACCAACTCGACCAGGATACGCCGCTGTTCAGCCGGAATCGCCGCGGCCAGCCGGTCGCGCAGCTGCTGGGCCCGGTCCTCGTCCTGGCTCGCGTCCCCGTTCGCACCCTCGGCGGGTTCGAGAGCCCGGGCCGCTTCCGGGATCCTGCTGATCAACGCACTGCGGCGGACCGAGGTGAACGCGGGCGCGAACCGCTCCCAGTCCACGTCCGCCACGGTCAGGCACGCGGCCTCCTCACCGACCGCCTGCACCAGCAGGGCCACCGCGAGAGCCGGGGACATCTCCAGCACGCCCCGGCGCCGAAGCTGCTCGGCGACGGCCTCGTCGGCGGCCATGCCCGACCCGGCCCAGGCACCCCAGGCCACGGACAGCGCCGGACGGCCTTCGAGCTTTCGCCGCTCGGCCAGTGCGTCCAGGAACGCGTTCGCCGCGGCATAAGCCCCCTGACCACCACTGCCCCAGACGCCGGCGTTCGAGGAGAAGAGCACGAAGGCGTCCAACTCCCGGTCGCCCAACAGGTCATCGAGGTTCACCGCACCCGCGACCTTGGCCCGCACGACGCCGGCCAGGTCGTCCAGTCCGCAGTCGTCCAGCAGCGCCGACGATCCGTCACCGGCGGTGTGGACGACGGCGGTCAGCGGATGCTCGGCCGGAATGCCGTCCAGCAGCGCGGACAGGGCGTCGCGGTCGGCGATGTCGCAGGCCGCGATCGTCACCTCGGCACCCAGCGCGGTCAGTTCGGCGGACAACTCGTCCGCACCCGGTGCCTGCAAGCCCCGCCGGCTCACCAACAGCAGGTGCTGTGCCCCGTTGCCGGCCAGCCAGCGGGCCACGTGGCCGCCCAGGGCGCCTGTGCCACCGGTGACCAGCACTGTGCCGGACGGCTGCCACTCGTGCGCCGGAACCGCCCTGTCAGCGCCGGGAGCGCGAACCAGCCGTCGGGCGAAGGTGCCTGACATCCGGACCGCCAGCTGGTCCTCGCCATCCCCGTTGGTCAGTGCGGCGAGCAGCCGGTCCAGCGCCGTGCGTCCGGCTTCTCCGGCAGATCGACCAACCCGCCCCAGCGGCTGGGGTGTTCCAGCGCGGCGACGCGTCCGAGCCCCCAGATCTGAGCCTGCTCGGGGGCGATCAGGTACTCCGACCGGTCGGTCATGACGGCGCCTGCGTCAACACCCAGAGCGGAGCGGCGACACCTGCGTCGCCGAGCGCCTGCACCAGGAGCAGGGTCGCTGCCAGGCCGGCGCCCACGCCCGCGCGGTCGGGCATCGCCCGCTCGTCCAGCCCCAACAGCGAGATGACACCGGCAAATCCGCCTTCAGGGGCGGCCTCACCCGCTCCGCCGGTTCGATCGGCGCCGACGGCTTCGACGATCCGCCGGGCCAGGCCGGCACGGTCGGCGTCGGCGGCGTCCGCAGGGTCGAGTTGCAGCACGCGGACCTCGCCGCCCGCTGTGTCGACTGCCTCGGCGATGGCACCCGCCCAGCCGGCGTCGGCCGCCCCGGCGGCTGTCACCAGCAGCCACTGCCGGCAAAGCCGTCCTCCGGCGCGGGCTGCGGGGAAGCCATCGGCTCCCAGACCACCCGGTAGCGCCACCCGTCCCGGCAGACTTCTCGCGCCGGCGTCGGCGGTAGGTCGAGAGCGCGGGCAGGACGGTGCCCAGAGTCCCGTGGGCGTCGTCGCCCAGGTCCAGGATGCGGGCCAGTCCTTCCAGGTCTTCGCCCTGGACAACCTCCAGAACTGCTCGTCCACGGCATCGGTGGCGGGGGTGCGGGCAGGTGCGTTCGTCGGCCAGTAGCGCTGGCGTTGGAAGGC